>NZ_JBNFNU010000002.1:0-68517 GCF_057364445.1 Xanthobacter sp. BG11Y11_SDJG | reverse complement strand
CCCGCAAAAGAAGTCCATCACCCGCCTCCTGCGTTGCGTAACGCGGGAGATTTTACCGGGCGGCGAAGCTGTTGGTGGCGCGCTCTTCGGCGGGGAACCGTCCTGCCGATTACGGGCGGCACTCCGCCTTTTTTGACCTTTCCGCCCTTCCGACCGGGAATGCGGCCAGGCGCGACCCTGCCTGACTGCACACCGGAACCAGCACGAACGGACGGGAGAACGCCATCCTCATGGCGTTCTCCCGTCGTCGGCCCGCGGGACGAACATGCGGCCGTCTCGCGGCTCTGCATCTCCGCGCTCGCGCACCGGAACGGTCGGGCGAGCGTCGCCTGATGTACCGATAGTCTGCACCGGATCGGCGCTTCGTCCGTCGCTCGGACGCATGACGAAAAGTGGCGCATCACGCCAATCGGGCGGCAGTACGGATTGCTTCTCCGGCGTCCCGGCCGCGACCGCGCCGCCGAGCGCCGGAGCAAGCGTGGCGACATAGGCGCGGGTTTCGGCCGGCAGCGGACGGCCCATCTCGCGATGCTCGTCATAGCGGCCGGGACCGGCATTGTAGGCAGCGAGCATCGCCGCGACAGTGCCGTAGCGATCCCACATCTCACGCAGATAGGCGGTGCCTGCCAGGATGTTGTCGCGCGGATCGTAAGGGTCGCGGCCGAGGCGATAGCGGACGCGCAAGCCCGCCCAGGTGTCGGGCATAACCTGCATGAGCCCGATCGCGCCCGCCGTCGAGATCGCGCGTACGTCGCCCGCGCTTTCGGCGCGCAGCACAGCACGAATCCAGTGCTCGGGAATGCCGAAGCGCTGCGATGCCTCAGCAATGTAGCCGCCATGCGGATCGGCGGCGACCGTGCGCGCGGCCGGCGCGGATTGCGCCAGGGTCGTCGCCGTCCCGCGCCGAGCGCGCCAGCGATCAGGATAAAGGCATAGCGCCGTGCCCGCCTTTCCCCGCCGAACCGCCAGCCTGCCGGCGTGCTCGCTGCGGTCAAGGGTGCGCGCGAAGCGCCGGCCGAGGGCCGCCCTTGACCTTCGCTGCGCGCGCCGGCCGACTTGTGGTCGAGCGGGGCGGAGGAATGAGACGGCATTCCCGCGAACAAAGGAATTGGAGTTGTGCGCGCGATGATGACGGGATGACGCATGGCCTCAGTCCCACTCTTCGCGCGGTTTGAGGCGCGTCCAGTGCAGCGACCATGACGATCCGGCGTCGTCGTCGCGGAACAGATTGGCGCGGATCGGCTGCGGCAAAGCCGGATCGTCGAGCAGCACTGAGAGATATTCGCCGGCCTTCTCGCCGGTACGTTTCCACGCCGCGCCGATCTCAGGGCCGTCGTCGGCGCCGTGATGGACGCGGTAGTCCGGCACGTTCTCCGCATCCGAAGGATCGGCGGGAACATGGTGAGTTCGTGGTAGAGCGTAAGGGTGTGAACGCGCCCGGTGAAGCCGGATCCTTCGCGCGTGAATCGACCGATGTGCGGCATGACTGTCTCCATGCGGTGGCGTTGGGAAAGCCATCGGCGGGCACCGCTCCCGCCGATGGGGATGCGGTCAGCGCGTCGGTGCGCGCCAGACGAAGCGGCCGTCGCCGTCCTCGTCGGTCCAAAGCGGCAGCGCGCGACCGATGACGGCGCTGGCCGGAAGGGGGCCGAAGTAGCGCCCGTCCAGGCTGTCGCGGACGTCGAAGTTCATGAGGAAGAGCTGACCGTCGGCGACGACACGGCAACCCCGCCAGACCGGCAGAGCGCGGCCCATCCGGTCGTGGTCGAGCGCATCGCCCATCTCCACGCGTCGACGGCGATGGCGCGGCCGGTGCGGCAAACGCGCTGGCCGGGAACACCGACGATGCGTTTCAGGAGCGGCGCGCCGCGCCCAACATAGCGGCGTGTCACCATGAATCCGGCGAATGGTTCGGGCGGCATGACCGCGACCAGCTCGGGCACAGTGAGCCGGTCAGCCGGTTCGATGGTGTAGAAGCCGACCGGTGCGCTGGCGGTGACGTTCCATAGGAGTTTCGTCGGCATGTCGGCGACGCTGGTGGCGGCGATGCCGGTCACGGCGAGCAGCGTCACCGCGAGGATGCGGTGGCGGCTCATGGATCGATCCTCCGGCGGCCGATCCAAGCGGCATGGCGCTCTGGCGTATATGCGGCCGGCTCCAGCCCGGCGCTGAGCCGGTTATGGATGTGCCGCCAGTGATCGGGAGAAGCGTCGGCGGGATCCAGGCCAAGCGCTTCCACCGCGTCGATCGCCGCAAGCGCGCGCTGCACCTTCGGCCAGCCGTCGAGCCGCAACAGGATCTCGCCGCCGGGGCGAACGAAGGGCAGTGTCTGGAACGGCTCACCGCGGCCGATGGCGCGCACGATGTCGATGCGCGAGACGATCGTGCCATGCTCGCCGGCAGCCCAACGAACGAAAGCGAAGATGCTCTCGGGCGCGAAGCCGACGACGCTCCGGCGACGGTCGAGGATTTGTTCGTAAGCTTTGCGGCCGAAGCGTATCCAGTGCTCGACCCTACGTTTCTCGAAGGTCAGCTCGACCAGGGTGGTGAACGGTGCTGGCCCGTCCGGCAGCGGACGGCCGTGTGCGCGATGAGAAGGTCTGCCGCTCATGACCGGCCTCCATGGCGGTCGTCGTCGGTGATCATGTCGCGCAGCACGTCGGCGATGGAGCGGCCGGCACCGGCACCACGCCTCGCGCGCGGGTGCGTCAAAGAAGAAGAGTTAGATTCTCTGTTAGATTCTAAGTTAGCAGCCGGATTCCGAGTTTCAGGCCATAGGTTTAGCTGTGGTCCGTGCGCCTGATGTGCCGATAGGACTGCGCCCGATGTGCCGATACCGCGTGCGCCTGATGTGCCGATGGTTTCCACAGGCGTATTCACAGGCACTGTGCACAAGGTTTCGGGGCGGATGCGCAGTAGCTCGCGACCGCGATCGCGCTCGATCTGAAGGCGATAACCTGGGAGCGGCTGGCGGGCGGCGATCCGGCGCAGGTCGAGCGCGAAGTCGGAGACACGCGCCATGCTTCCCGACTTCACATGGAGATGCGCGACCTCGAACAGCCAGCCGTTGCGCTGGTGGCCGGCGTGCTTGCGGGCGACGCGATAAAGCCAGCGTTCAATGCCCCCGGTTAGCCGGAAATAGGCCGGGTCGATGGTGAGGACGAGCGTGCGATCGACGACGCTGTTGTAGAACCATTCGGGGAGGACGAACTCCATGCCCTCGACGCGGCCCGCGCGCGTCGTCATCTCCTCCCATTCGTTGATCCACGAGAATTGCCGACGCCGCCAGTGCGGGCCGTTGCGGATCGTGGTGGCGATGACGGTCGATTGCAGGCGCGCGAGCGCGGCCTTCAGCAGCACATATTGGCGGTTGCCGGTGGGACGCCCGATGGCGCGCAGCAGATGATAGGGCGTGAAGCGGAAGAAGCGCGAGGTGCGTAGGCCGTCATTCTCGGCCGCGACGATCTGCGACGCAGCCCATATCAGCACGTCGGCGTCCCAGATGGTCGCCATGCCGTGTTCGGGCATGGCGAGCACGTGTACCTCGACATCGGCCGCCTTGTAGAAAATGGGCTTGGTGCGCGGCGTCTTCGCCAGCGAGAAGAAGGGCCGTTCCATGAGATCGCGCTGATCGCGCGGGCTGGCGTCGCCCGTCGCGACCACGAAGGGGGCCAGGTGATTGCGCTCGCTCGTGTCGGTCGGCTGCGCGGGGCTGTGATCGTCGTGCAGCATTCAGCACTTGCCCCGCTCTTCGGGCGTCAGCGGACGCGCGGGGAAAACCGTGCCGACATCGGTGTCGCGGGTGGATTTGCGGGTTCCGATCTCCGACCAGGATTCGAGATCGTGGATGGTGTAGAGGACGCGGCCGCCGATCTTTCGATAGGTCGGGCCGGTGCCGTAGGTCCGGTGCTTCTCAAGAGTGCGGATGGAAATGCCGAGGAAGCGAGCGGCTTCCTGCGTGCGCAAGAGTCGTGGCGGGAGGCCCGCCAAGGGGGTGGCCATGGGATCACCTCTAGTTCGTCGTTGATGCGCGCGGCCTTTGTGGCGGCGGGCCATGGCGAACCATGGCGAGGGATCGGCGGCCGGGAGCGTGCCGCATTTGCGCTTATGCGCTGGCGGCACCCCGGCGAGTCCGCCCCGAAACGAATAACCTGAAGTATTTCAGTGGGTCATTGCCGGCCGGGTGGATTCGGCGAAGACATTCCTGCGTGGTTCGGCTATGACTCGAAACGGAGCAGAGACGCGCTGCTTCGGGGCGTCGAAACCCCTCACGAACGGTTGGTGCTGGCCGTTACAGCACCACACTCCTTGACCTTATGGTCGGGGAGCCTGTGGCGTATGCAACAGGTTCACCCGAACTAAAGGCCACGGGGCCGTTTCGTGACGGTTTCGAACTCCCCGATCACCAAGAGTCAGAGAGGATGTTTGCGGGGGCGTACCGCAAACGAAACCTCCTCGGATTGGAGGAGCTATGCGAGTTGCAGTCGACCTCGACCCGGCCGTTGCCGATGAAGCGCCAAGCGGTAACGCCGTCACGAGCTATGACCAGAAACACTACGTCACCTATCTGCGTCTGCTTGATGCCAGCCGGGACGGCGCAGACTGGCAGGAAGTCGCCCGCATCGTTCTGCATCGCGATCCCGTCCGTGACGAAGCAGGGACGAGGCGATGCTGGGAAAGCCATCTCGAACGTGCCCGGTGGCTCTCAAATAAAGGCTATCGACGTATTCTCGAACAAGAGATTGCCAACAATCACTTATAGGCTAACCGGAAGATGACGTCGTGCCGCAACGCCATTGTCGGCACGAGGATTGAGATGCTTAAGGCGGGATCATTTATTGAGCGATGGAGACAAGAAAGACGCCATTACAGTCTCTGGCGTCGAGAAAAGATTTGGATGGGGAGGCCGTGCTCTCAAAGCGCTCGATGGGCTTTCTCTTGGTGTTCCGCAAGGCTGTGTATACGGCCTGCTGGGTCCGAACGGTGCCGGCAAGAGCACGTTGCTACGGATCATAGCTGGCCTCGTGCGCCCTGATCGCGGCTCGGTTTCCATCTTCGGAGAGAATGCTGGCAGGGAATCGCGACGCCGCCTCGGCATGTTGATCGAGGCCCCGGCGTTCTATCCGTTCCTGACCGCACGCGAGCATTTGGAAATGTTCGCTCGGATGAGCGATACCGTCACGATGGTAGAGCCCATTCTACGGCGCGTTGGCATCGGCTACGCCGCTGACAAAAAAGTGGCTGCATTCTCGTTGGGTATGAAACAACGCTTGGGGATCGGCTGCGCGCTCGTCGGCCGTCCAGATGCTATCGTTCTCGATGAGCCGACCAACGGTCTCGATCCGGATGGCATCCTCGAAATGCGTTCGCTGATCGTTGATCTAGCCCACAAGGACGGTATCACCGTGCTGCTTTCAAGCCATCTCCTCGACGAGGTGGAGCGCGTTTGCGAACGCGTCGCGATCTTGCGCAGCGGGAGAATGGCGGCGCATGGGAAAGTCGCTGACCTGCTCGATAGCCAAGCTCGCTTTTGGCTCAACGTTGATTCACCGCAAGCCGTGTTGGAGCGTTTGGCATCGCGGGCCGATGCTGGTGATGGTGGAGTTTATGTTCGAATTGAGCGTGATGACGCGCCTGAACTCATACGCGCGCTTGTAGATGCGAACATACGGATATTCGAAGCAAAATGGATCACCCCCGATCTGGAGTCGGTATTCTTGCTGGAAACGCGGAGAGAGCCACAATGAGCGCTCTACTCTCGGCAGAGCTTCTGAAGCTTCTACGACAGACAGGAGTGCTGTTCTGGGGGTTTCTGTCGGTTCCCGCTGCCGCACTCGGCTTCAAAATCGCACTAGAGAGTTTTTTCGTCCTCCGATCAGGAAACCTCCCGCAAGCACAAGCCGATTTGCTTCTGTCAGCCGCGCAATCATTGGGCATCGCAGGCAATCCGATTGCACAGCTTCTCTATGCGATCGGTGTTTCCTCAGTATTCTACGTCGAATACCGCTTCTCGGCTTGGCGCAACCTCGTGCCGCGAACAGGGAGGATTCCTCTGCTCGCCGCGAAGTTCGTTGTTTGCCTCCTGTGCATGGCCATCGGTCTGGCTCTGACAATCGTTGGAGACATGATCCTCAACACGGCACTTGGCTTTCTCGGCGGCGGCACCAGCAATAGGACACCAATTCAAGGGGGCAGCGTTCTCGTCCTCACTGCGGCGTTTGTAATCGCCTTTCTCGAATTAGCGACTCTAGCTGCAGTTACCGCGACGCTTACAATCGTATTCCGGAGCATGATCGCGGCAGTCGTTCCAGTATTTCTGGTAGGGATAACGTGCTCGATCCTGCAAGCTTATTTTGGCGCTGCCATAGCCAGCGTTCCCGTGCCGTCTTTTGCTGCTGATGCTGCGCGAGCATGGCTTTTTGCAGGTGCCGAGGGGCCGCATGGTATCACGGGTTTCGGCATACTCCTGGCATGGCTCTTGGCGGCGTTAGCAGCCGGGTCTCTTATATTTTTGCGTCAACCTCTGAATACCGAGTAGCAGCGAGAACACTCATATAACTCGCTGAAGCCTTGATGAGTGAATCAACGAAAGACAAATCTGAGGGACGTGCAGTCGAATGATGCGGATACTTAAATATGCGGGTGTTGCATTTGCTCTCTTGCTGGTCGGCCTCGTCGGTTATGGCGCTAAGGGATACTGGGATGCGCTATCGGATGCAGAAAGCTTGCGCGCTCGTGCCGACGCGGTGATTGCTCAAGGCCGCGGCGGCGACTCTCTGGGGGCAGCCCATAGGGCTATTCTGCTCGCGGTCGAAGACCCGAATTTCTCAACGCATTCCGGTATTGATTTCTCGACCCCGGGCGCTGGGTTGACCACCATCACTCAATCGGCTGCCAAGCGGCTTGCCTTTGAGGAATTTCATCCCGGCATCGGCAAGATACGCCAGACCGGTTATGCGCTAGGGCTGGAGAGCCGTCTTTCCAAGGAGCAGATCCTTGCCCTGTGGTTGGAGACGCTGGAAATGGGCAAGGGGCCAAATGGCTGGATGGTCGGCTTCCATTCGGCAAGCTCAGCGATCTATGGGCGGCCTCCAGCCGAATTGACCGAAGCCGAGTTTATCCGACTTGCGGCGGTGCTGATAGCGCCGGCCTCCTATGATCTCGTTCGAAGCGACGCCAAACTCGACGAACGCGCCGCCCGTATCCAGCGTCTGGCAGCCGGGGCGTGTGTGCCTGCGGGCTTTTCGGATGTTTGGCTTGAGGGTTGCGAGTAGCGTTACACGAATCGTATTCGTGGTATTATTTTGATCTAATCAGCGTCATGCGCTCTTTTCGTGAGGTAGAGATTGAATGTCCCATAACTACTCATCGTTCCTTACTGTCTCCCTCTTGGCGATTTCACTGCTGGCAAGTACTTTTGCGGCGCGAGCCGATGTGCCTCCCGCCTCCGCGCAAAGCGTAACCTTGGATCGGGCAACGGTCGCCAAAACGATCGGCGGTATCGCTGCCGAGTTGCGGGAGGGCTACGTGTTCCCGGAACGGGGCGCGCAGGCGGCGGAGGCATTGGAAAAGGCGCTAGCGGAAAACGCCTACGGCGGCGTAACCGATCGAGCGCAGTTTGCGATGCAGCTAACGGAGCAACTCCGGGCGATCACGAAGGACGGTCATGTGCGGGTGATATTCGGTTCGCCCTTCGGCAATCAGCCTAAGCCAGCGAGCCCGCAGGATGCCGGTGTCGAGGTGAAGCGACTAGAAGGCAATATCGGCTATATTCATTTGACGCGGTTCGTTCCGCCTGAAGTTTTCAATCCGGCCGCCGACGAGGCCATGCGCAGCTTGTCGGACACCGCCGCGCTGATCATTGACATGCGGGAGAATGGCGGCGGGCATCCGGCATCCGTTGCCTATCTCGTGAGCTTCTTCCTCGATCAGGGTGCGCGCGTCCATATCAACGATCTCATCTGGCGCAATCGCGGGACGTTGACGTTCAGAACGGAATCGTTCTGGAGTTCGCCGACGCCAGTGCGTTACGTCGGCAAGCCGGTCTACGTTCTGGTCGGTCCAAAGACCTATTCGGCTGGCGAGGAATTCGCATATGACTTGCAAGCCCTTCGGCGGGCGATCGTAGTCGGCACGGCCACCCGCGGAGGTGCCAATCCGGGCGGGCTTAATGAATTAGGTTCGGACCTCTTTGTGGTGGTGCCGACGGGCAGGGCCGAAAATCCAGTTACCCGTAGCAACTGGGAAGGCGTCGGTGTGCGCCCCGATGTTCAAGCAACGCTTGAGGACACACTGGAAACGGCAATGGCGCTGGCGAAGACACAGGCAAAATTGTGAGATGTGTGCGCCGACAACGACGTTTGTTGTCGGGCTGCGGCATTGAAATAGCGAGGGTCTCTACCGGCGGGGATCCAAACCAGGCGCGCAGCTCGACGTGCACATGAAAAAGCGGTGTTCAATTCCAGGATTCCTGCAGTGACGCTGTACCAAAGATTAGAATGACCGATATGAAAGAACGTCCCGTCTTACATCTCATTTGTGGTCTCCCTGGCTCGGGCAAGACAACGTTTGCCAAGGAGTTAGAGCAGACATTCAATGCTGTGCGCTTGTCGCCAGATGAGTGGTTGCACCGTCTCGGCTTCAACTTCTATGACGAAGCAGCAAGAGCTAAAGTCGAGGGGTTGCAGTGGGAGCTTGCACAGATGTTGCTCCGGCGCGGTGACGACGTGATCCTTGAGAATGGGTTCTGGTCGAAAGAGGAGAGAGACGCGTACCGCGACGTTGCCAACGACATCGGTGTGACGACCAAGATACATTTTCTCGATGTTCCCATGGCCGAACTGAAATCAAGGATCGCTAGGCGCAACCAGGAGCGCGCTGCCGACACGCCCGAGGTCGATCCTGCCAGCTTGGATGAATGGGCCACCATGTTCGAACCACCGGCCAAGGATGAGCTCGGCCGGTGAGGAGGTTAGTTGCGCGCACGGCGCGGCGAGTTGTTCTACGCCATTTCCCTTTTGGACAAACTGCGCTAGCACATCATGCACGCTAACGAATGGCTCAGCGGTCGAACCCCGGAAACAGCCGTCGTGGCAAAGTTCGACAGGCGGGGAAGTCCCGCCGTTCTGGCCGCTCTCAGGGCGTCTTATTGCCCATTCGATGCCTCCGCCATCTTGGCGGCGCTGCGCCTGCGGTCAGAGACATATCGCACGCAGCTTATTTAACTGCACGGCAGGTCCGACCTTTCGCGCTCGCTCGCGTCAGGCCTTGAGGCGAGCGATATTATTCGGTCGCAGGCTTGCTGAATTTGATCGGATAATGCAGCAGCAGGCGATAACCGCCTCGCATCATTTTGACCCCATGGGCGACAAGGCGGCGAGCCTTGTTCTTGCGTGGATCGACCTCAAAATCCTCCTTGCTGCCGCGAAAGCCGAGCAAGACTTCTGCGACACTACGGTAGCTTTCGCCGCGTAGCCGGGCGTCGAGCGCACGCAAGGACGTGATATGCCATTGCCGGAGCTGCGCCGGCAATGCGCGATAGTCACGTCCCGGTCGCTGGCCCTGAAGTGCTTTCACCAACCGACGCGCCGCATGAGAACGGAGATCGTAAAAGGCGTCGGCGGGCAGGACCGTGCCATAAAAGACCGCGGCATCGGGAGCGGCGTGCCCCAACCAGAATTGATGCGCGACGCCATCGACCTGCCAGATGCCGTGCCAACCATCCTCAGCTTGGCGCAGGTCGAGACCGTCGAGATGCGCAAGCGTGACGATGGGCTCGGTCTCGCCATCATGGTGCTCCAGCGGCATGAGCCGTATGGCCTGCGGCTGGAGGTGTGGACTCCAGAATAGAGTCTGCCGATCCGACGGGGTTTCAGGATCGGTCGGAAAATCGCAGTCCCCACCGCTGCACAAAGGCTTCCAGGCGCTCAGGGGCTGGCTCAGTCGAAGCGGTTATTGCTTGAAATTCACGACGATACTCGTCGTCGCGGCGAAGATACTCCCAAGCGAAACCGGCGGCGGGAATGCTCTTGGCAAATTTATATGCCGCCGGAGAACGCCAGTCGATACTCAGCATTGGCGTTGCCTCTCTATTCGGGTGAAAGCACAGCAACACCCGGACGGAAAGGTTCGTATATCTTCATAAGTAACTGTAGAGGTCTTTTCGCGATAACTGGAGTGGCCGTCGCGATTAATCAATTTGTTATCGTGATCTTAACAATGCTCGCGTGATTCTGCGAGCCGGGCGCAGCCCGGCGAGCGCGGCTATGGGTCCGGCATGGCCGCACCGCCGATCCGCACCGCCGGATCGACGCGATTTTTTCGCCGCTGTCATCGCTGAAAGAGGAAAGGCCGCCGGGGTGGCGGCCCTGTGGCGCTCGGGCTCAATTGCCCTTCAAACGCTGCATACCCTCGGCCAGCGTCCAGAGCGCACGGTTGAGGCCGACATTCTGGTCGATGCCGTTAATGGCGCGGGTCTGAGTTCGGCGAATGCGTCCATCCGACGTCTGGCGGCGTCCCCGCAGGCCGCCCCGGATGAGGTTTTCCTGAATGACGTTGAACGTGCTCCAGACACTTTGCCCGGCATCCTCATGGCGGCGCGGCATGATGATCTGATCCGGCTGAACCGGGCTTTCCTCCTCGCCGTAGCGGGCGACAAGGCTGGCTTCGGCCAAAACCCGCTGCTCGTCCCGCGCAAGCCGCGTTTCCTTCATGGTCTCGGTGGCGTCGATGAGGCGCGGAAAGTCCTCCGCAACGGTATAGACGCCCTCAATAATCTGATCCTGAATGCCGCCCTTGTGGGGAACGCGGATTTCCTCGAAGCGCTCGCCCGCGATCATGCTGTTGGTGCAGACGAAACGGAGCATCCCGGCAAACATCTGATAGGCGCTGGTCCCGTCATGGCTGTTGACGATGATGACTTCGGCCGCCTCCGGCTTGCCGATCCCGCCATCGCGGCGCAGTCGCAGCATATGCTTGGCGTGGCCGTGGCGCGAACCGTCGCGCGGAACCGACTGCACGGCGAAGAACGGGAACCATCCTTCGCGGCGCAGGCCCTCCACGATATCGATGGTGGGGACATAGACATAGCGTTCGGAACGGCTGTCATGGGCTTCGCTGGCGAAGATCGACGGGACGTGACGATAAAGCGCCTCGTTATCCAGCGGCTCGCGCCCGCTGATCTGATGGGAGTTGCGGCCGAACCGGGTGGCGAGCTGGTGATACATGGTCTTTCTCCTATGGGCTTGGGTTGGAGCGCAGCGCTGCGCTGCAACCCTGCCCGTCGGCGAGACCGGGGTAGAAAGGTGCAAGGGCGACCGGGCCGGAGGGGGATCACCCGGCCTGCACGGAGCGGAGGAACGACGTGGAGGAAGGCTGGGGAGACCGGCTCGGTCGAGCGTCAGGGATCCCTTGCGCCGCGCGAGGGCAGCGCCCTTAGTGTTCAATATAATGATCGCGCCGCTGGCGGCGCTCACTGAGCCGTTTGGAGAAGAGTGTTTTGAAGAAGCTGATTGGCCCGACGCATCCTAACTGGGACGACATGTCTCCGTTCGTCGTTCATTTCACCAAGAAGTCGGCCACCGGCAGCGAATACGATAATTCCATCTCGATTCTCGCAAGCCGATGCCTTCAGGCGCAAAACCGTTTTGGTATGGGCAAGAATTACGCGGAGTCGCCACCGTGCGTTTGTTTCAGCGAAGTGCCGCTGCACCAGCTCAAGCGTCTTGCTGATAAGCGCGGGCCATATGGGATTGTCTTCCGAAAGGAGTTCATCGTGTCACGCGACGGCGGGCCGATCCTCTATGCCTATCAGGATACGCCGCACGCGAAGGCCACGCGGATGCTAATTGAGGGTGCTGTGGGGAAGCCCAACGATCTCATCTGGAAGATCGCGCCCTTTGTCGACCAGCCAGGACACTATGGAAGCTCGTCATACTTCTACGAGTGGGAGCGCGAATGGCGACACCCCGGCAATCTCGTTTTCAATGAAGCCGACCCAGCGTTCCTGATTATCCCCGAGGATATTCACGAGGCGGCCCGAGACTTCTTCGACAACGCCGAGCGCGAACAACTCGGACCAAATTACAAGTGCCCCTTCATCGACCCCTATTGGGGTCTGGAAAAAATCAAAGGCATCTTGAAGCCGTAGGCTTCGAGTGGCGGGCATGAGCATGAAGAAGCCCGCCGCGGCGGGGCTGCTTCGATGGGAGGCCGGTCTCAGTCGCCGTTGCGGCGGGACCAGATGAGGTTGTGACCGCTGCCGTCCTCGGCTTCAACCAGGCTGGCGTAGATCGGGGCCGGGAAGCTCGGATCGTCCAGCTTGACCGAGAGGTATTCGCGGCCGGTTTCGCGGGCGGTTTTCTTCCAGGCAGCGCCGAACTCGGTCGCGCCGGCGAAGATGCGGAAGTCGGGGCCGCGCTCGCTTTCGCCCTCCGAGGGGACGAACTTGGCCTTGACGTTGAGGGTCAGGGTCTTGACCGCGCCGGCGAAGCCCGCGCCGTTTTCGTTCTTGGTGAAGGTGCCGATGGTCGCCATTGTCGTATTCCTTTTCCTGTCGGGCCGCACCATTGCGACCTCGATGGGGGTCGTGAGACCGGGGACGCTCGGCCCTGCACCCGAAGGGCTGGAACGAGTGGAAGGCGGCCGGCGACGGCTTTTTTGCTTCGCGATGCAAAGCCGAAGGCGGCGGAAAAAGCTGGCGACGGACGTTGCGGGAGACGAGCGAGGCGAAGCCGGTCTTCGGTCAGACCCTTGCCAATCGAGCTCGCGGATGGAGCGCCCGTTTCAGAAAATCGGGGGATACGGCAATGGCGGCAATCCCTCGCACATTACCGCTCGAGAACGGAAACGGCGTGGACCCCACTGGCCGATGCGCCACCACCCTAATCCTCGACGTCAAGGCCATGGCCATAATCGCCTCGGGCGAGAAGGACGGACACGCGGCCCTGTTCTCGCACCATCGTTGGCGCGATCCGCGGGCGGCGCTGCCGAACGTCCATCCGCGTACGGCCGCGTCGATGGTCTCGGCCCAACAGCCGCTCTGCGCCTCCCGGCCGTTCTATGTCACCCTGACAGTGTGCGAGCGTAGCGGCCCAGCGCTTACTGGCGTCGGTGCAATTGCGATTGAGACCAGCCCTTCAGACGCCTCGCCGTTGCGGGGCAATTTGGCGAAATGCCGCTGCCGCCCCTTTGCGTTAGCGATTGAAGTCGAATGGCGGAAACGCACGATAAGCGTGGTTCCGGCGCAGCCTAAAGCGCGGCCCGAAGGGCAACACCAAGCGCTTGTGCATCAGCCGCGCGGGGTGGCCTCCGTGTTGCCGTGGTTCCAAACGATGCGACATCTTCAAAGAACACAAAGATACGCAAAGTGAGTCTTTCGGGAGGGAAAAATTGGGGAGCAGTGTAGCTGAAAAAAAACCGGTTATCCGTACTGAGGCAGAGGTGTTTGAGGAGATTGCCGCCCTCTGTGCGTCGCCCGGATATATTCATGCGATAGCGTATTTCTGTTTTCGGGATAACCTCATCAAGTTCAGTGAAAATCTGGTCGTAAAAGACATGGATTCTCACTATGAGGGCTCCAGTCTTCTCCGCAGTGAAATCTCCACGTTGATCGGCTTAATGGCTAGGGCGCCGATCGGGTTAGAGCTTCCGGCTCCACAGATCATGCAAGCCTACGTTGATCGCACAGATTCATTGATGAAAGAACTTCATCACGCAATGATGACGGGCGCATTCTTTGGAGGAAAGGATTGGGCTGCACTTCTCGCAGAAGGTAGGGATCCGTTCGATGATGGGGCTGCAATGCGTGAGCCCATCTTTTACGGTGGAGAGTCTGCATACAACTTCCAATATGAGGCCCTGACTGCTCCGAAGTACAGTTCTGACGATTCTTGGCTTGTTGCTAAGCGTGGTTTCAGCATTACCGATGCTCTGACTGTCACAAAGGCGATTGGCGAAGGGCATATTTCCAAGCTTGCTTCACTTCGCGAGGAGATGCGCCCAAAAAGCCCGGATGAATGGACCTTTCTGCCTGCTTTCATGTTCACTGCGCAGGAGGTTGTTGAGAGGTCGGGCCTAGACGCGGCGACTGTCGATGCTGTCCTGCGCGCGTTTCGGTTTGAGAGCCACGAGCGCAATGCGCCTTTTGGTGGCATCAGTGAATTCAACGAAACGAATGTGCGGCCAATCCTGTGCATTGCTGACGGCTCTTATGTCCTTCTCCAGCACTATCAGCTTCAAGAATCTCTGTATGAGTCGCCGTTTTTCTGGATGATGGTGGACGATAGTTATCGTTCCACTGCCACAGCACATCGGGGAAATTTCACCGAAACCTATACGAGCGATCGGCTCCGAGCCGTTTTCGGCGACGCTCGCGTACTGAGAAACATCGACATCTATCGCGGCAAGAACCGCTATGCGGAAGCCGACGCATTAGTTCTGTTCGGCAATCATGCGATCGTCGTGCAAGCTAAATCGAAGCGGTTGACGCTAGAAGCGCGGAAAGGCAACGACCGCGCACTACGGGATGATTTTAAAAAGGCAGTCGAGAACGCGTACGATCAGGCGTTACTCTGCGCAGAAGCCCTACAGAATCCCGACGCATTCGTATTTCGGGATACGTCCGGAGCGGAGATAAAGCTCCCCAATTCCATCGATGTCGTCTTTCCGGTTTGTGTTCTGGCCGATCACTATCCTGCCTTGAGTTTCCAAAGCCGCCAATTTCTGAAGGTCCGCGCCACAGACTCTGTCAAGCCACCCCTGGTAACAGACGTGTTCACTCTCGATGTCATCGTTGAGTTTCTCGATACCCCATTGCAATTCTTGAACTACCTCGATCTACGGGCTCAGGCCTTTGACAAGCTTCTCATCACCAATGAGCTGATCCCGTTTTCCTACCATCTTCGGAACAATCTATGGCTCGATCCCAAGTACGACATGGTCAATCTTGGGGAGGATTTCACGGCACACGTCGATGTAGCAATGGCGGTGCGGCGGCAAGGCGTATCTGGCAGCCCTGAAGTCAAAGGGGTGCTGACACGGTATCGCGGAACGCGTACCGGAGCGGTTCTTGACCAGATTCAAGAAGCAACCATCCCAGAATTGACCGAATTGGGTCTTTGGATACTACAGCTTTCGGGCCAGACGGCCGATGGGCTATCACGGGCTCTTGAAAGCCAAATCCAAGCGGCGGTGAGGGAGCGCGTAACAAAAGATCTTAGTTTCCCCTTCGAGGGGCAGTCTGCCGGATTGACGATTCATCTCAGCGCATTGCCGGTTGAAATTGCGCGAGAGAAAATCCTTCAGCACTGCCAATTGAAAAGTACGATCTTAAAGCCGATCGCTGGTACGGGCTCGTCGTTCGTCCAGAAGATCTTCGGATTAGAGATGCACTTGTTTTGAATGATCCTTGGAAGCACAATGTCGCTATGGACAAAATTCTCTCGGCACTCCCGCGACGTGCGCCGGTTCGGCTTGAATCCATGGGGCGCACTTCCAAAAAGGTTGGGCGCAACGAGTCATGTCCGTGCGGCAGCAGACTGAAGTATAAGAAATGCTGTTTGTCTCGATAGCGGCGAAAGCTGGCAGCTCGCTGATCCTGAATGACTGTTAGTTTGTTGTGGCGGATCATCGGTGAAGCCACAAGCCGTGCCCACGCAGATTGGCTGGCGGCGCTCCCGTGACCGGCCCGCTCAGCCCCCTCGCGCGACGGGCCATCAACATGAGCACGATCATTGCAAGTTCCTCCTGAACCCGATGACGGTCACGGTCATCGGATCGTCCCGCGGGGTCGATCCCGCGTGACCGCGATTTTTGGGGCTGAACGGCAAGAAGGCGGGACGCTTGCGCGATCCCGGCCCGGTCCTCACTCGGCGGCTTGGAGGAGGCGTCCGCCTCAGTCTCAGCATCGAGCCATGCGGGTCGCTTGGTGCGCAGCATGGGCGGAAGCCAGCCGGTCCCGGCCAGAAGCTGCTCGGCGGTTGCCGCCATCTCCTGCTTCTTCTTGTCCGCGATCCGTTCCGCAGCCTCGTCGCCAAGGGCTTCGCGCACGGCGGCGAGGATATGGGCCTTGGTGACGCGCCCGAAATAGCTCCGCACGGTCGGCGTCCAGTGCGCCGTCATGTCGAGCGTCACCGCCGTCGCCAGCTTGTCGGCCGTCTCATGGGCGCGGCGCTTGCTGCTCTCCCAAGGCAGCTTCACCGCATTGACGGTCAGCGAGGCGCAATGCGCCAGCAAGGCCATGAGGCTCGCATGGTCCAGACCGGCGACGAAGCCCCAGAGGTCCGCCACGTCGCGCGGCATGTCCGCTGCCCATCCGGCATGACGGTCGTTCAGCATCTTCGCCGCCGCCGTGTCCTCGATGCCGTCCGCGTGGGCGGCGAGGTAATTGCTGGTCGGGCTGATTTCGAGGCAATGGGCCGTGCTGCCGCCCCGATAGTAGGTCTGCGCGGCCAGCGCGTGGACCACGGCGATCAGCGCCATATCCGCCTGCTCGCCAAGGGCGAGGCGCAGGCCAAGGGTGCGATGTGCTGTCAGGTCGCGAATGAGGGAATCGGGCAGCGGCTTGCCTGCGTCCCCGGTCTCTTCTTCCGGCTCGGCTTCGGGAAGGTCGTCGCCTTCGCCGTCCTCGCTTTCGTCGTCGAGGATTTCGCCATCTGCGTTGACGTGCACGCCGTCAATGATGGTTTCGCCATCCTCTACGGTTTCCGCCTCCGGCTCCGGTGCCTCGTCCTCGGCCCGGATGAAGCCACGCTCGATCCGAACATCACCGCTATGGCCGACGACGATGAAGGCGCCGCCGCGCGCGATCTCGTCGGGATCGTAGGCGTGGCGCTTGGCGTCGATCCGCTCGATCTCGGCTTCAAGCTCTGCGAGCCGCGCATCCACCTCGGGCGGGAGGTCAATATCGGCGTCTTCCCATTCCGCATTCCGGCGCTCAAGCTCGTCCTGTGCGGCGTCGTAGGCGGCGGCGTCTTCCTCCGAAAGCTCCACCGAATACGGATAGACGCGGCGCATACCATGCGCATGGGGGAAGTCCAGATGGGCGGCGGTCCACTTCCACCCCTCGGCCTCCCGCACCTCGGCGGCGATCCGTTCCAGCTTCTCGACGGCCAGCCGGTCCAGAAGCGCCGGGTCTTCGAAGAAGCCGCCGCGATCCTCGGTAAACAGGTCGCGGATGATGGTGCCGCCTGCCTCGGCATAGGTTTGCGCGCCGACGAAGACCGCGCAGCGATCCGTCGCCGCGACGTTCATCTTGGTGAGGTCGCGCCGGATGATGGACGGATCGCGGTTATAGGACAGGTTCTCATAGACGTGTTCCTGCCGGGCGTGGTCGTCGGTGATGGCGAAGGCCATCAACTGATCCAAGGTCAGGTCGCCGTCGCGATAGACCTGCAACAGCTTCGGGCTGACAGCGCCGAGACGCTTCCGCTGCTTCACGACATGGGCGGTCACGCCGAACCGGGCGGCGATTTCCTCCGCGCCCCATCCCCGATCTTCCGAAAGCTCGCGGAAGCGCTCGAACTGGTCGGCAGGGTGCAGGTCTTCGCGCGTCACGTTCTCGTCAAGGCTGATTTCCGCCGCATCGTTCGCCGTGTCGATGACGCAGCGGATGGGTTCGGTCTTCTTGATCTCCTTGCGCTTCACGCGCAGCATCTGCGCCTGCCTGCGGCCTTCCCCGATGCTGACGAGATAGAAGCCGGTCGGCTCGCCTTCGCCGTCCGTTTCCGGCTCCACCACCAGATTTTGCAGGATGCCCTTGGCGGCGATGCTGGCCGCCTTCGCCTCGATAGACGCCTCGCTGTGCGGGGTCTTGCGGGCGTTCTTCGGGTGCTTCTTGAGCTTGTTGAGCGGGATGAAGACGGTCGTGCCATGTTCGTCGGTCGGGGCGCTGGTTGCGGTCGTGGTCATGGTGTCTTTCTCCTATGGGCTTGGGTTGAAGCGCAGCGCTGCGCTGCAACCCTGCCCGTCGGCGAGACCGGGGGGTGCAAGGTGCAAGGGCGACCGGGACGGAGGGGGATCACCCGGCCTGCACAAGCGGATCGAAGCCATGGCGAGAGTGAGAAACACGCATCCGCGCGGAAGGCTGGGGAGACCGTCCCAGTCGAGAGTCAGCGATCCCTTGCACCGCGCCAGGGGGCAGAGCCCCCAAGCCGCCGGCCCGGCCAGAGCGGAGCGGCGGCCGGGCGCAAAAGAATTGGATCAAGATATGGAATCCCAGAAGGTGTGAGCAGGCAGCATTCGTATGTTCGCGTTCTCGCTAGGAGAGGGGACGTTGCGAGTTCCTCCCTCGCAAAACGGGTCGGGCGAGACCATGGCTCGACCGCAGGGGAAGGCTTTCCCCGTAAACGCACATAGTTTCGAAGGAGGCGCCATTCTCCTGTGGGCGATCTCGTTGTATTGTCGAATGCAAACAACTGGGGGGATATGCGCGTGGAAGATAAAGCAGAACCGGCAGATTCGCCGGACGTATTTCTTAAAGCCTTGGGAGAAAGTCTGAAGGAAAAGGAAGGTGTCGATGCCGGCATGGCGGAGATCCTTAAGACTCACATCCTGAAAGTGGCGCCCGCGCAGAACGCCGTCGCTCAGGCTAAGGACGCCATCCTGAAACTCGCAGGCGAACGTGCCAGTCCTCCTAAGCCGGAGGTGGCCAATGGCTGATCCTTACTTTCTTCAGTCCTTGGGTATTTCAGGGTTCCGCGCGTATCTCCAACCGAAGACGTTCGATTTCAGCAAGAAGCGTTGCCTGGCGATCTTCGCGCCGAACGGCAGCGGCAAATCCAGCGTCATCGATGCGCTGGAATTCATGTTCTCCAAGGACGGAACGCTCGAAAGGCTCGGGCAGCGCGCAATCAACAACCAGGCTGGACCCGTGGCGCTGGCGCACAATCTGGCCGAGGAGGCGAAGATTCCGGCGGCGGTTACGATCGGCGTGGTCTCGGGCAAGGATGCTACCAGCGGCAGCCGAGCGGCGACGGGGGCGAAGCGACCGATACCGGCGGTGGCCGCGACTGTGAACGCCTGCTTCGCGGTGCCGCCGATCATCCGGGGGCATGCGCTGCGCACGTTCGTCGAAATCCATACGCCCGAACAGCGCTACACGGATGTCGCCAATTGGCTGCAGCTCGGCCCGCTGGTTGAGGTGCAGAAGAACATTCGCTCGCTGCGCACGCACGTGAAGGCCGCCGCCGAGGACGAGACGGCGCTGCAGCGCGTGGACACCCAGCTTGCCAAGGAGACGGCCCAGGCGGTGAAAACCTGGGATGCGGCGGCAGTGCTCTCCCACGCCAACACGTCGGTCCTGGCGCCACTCGATCCGTCGCTAGTGCTGGCGGCGCTGGCGGCCGGCGATCTGGCTTATCTCGAACTGGGATCGCGCGCCAAGGCCGAGGAGAACAAGATCGGGCTTGCGGGCCTGCGCCAGATCCGCAATGCGGCTGCCGCTTTGCGGGCGGAGACGACGGACACGGAGAGCGGCGAGACTGTCGTCAGCGGTGCGATTCCGACCTTTGACGCGGCTGTCGCGGTGCTGTCGGCGGCTGAGAGTAAAGAAACGGAAGAACGCGGCAAGGCGGCGAGCACCGTGTTTCAGGCTTTGTGGAAAGCCGCAGAGCCGCTTTTTGCCGAAGGGGTGGCGGCACCTGACATTTGCCCCGTCTGCGCGACACCTGTCGCGGACACGGCGGCTGGTAGCGCTGAGACGATCCGGGAACACATCGCCAAGCACCTCGAGGAGTTGGCGGACTACGCTGCGGCCAAGAAGGCGCTCGACGAGGCCAAGACTGCGGTGACCAAGGCCCATACCCAGTTGGTAGCGGCGCTGCCAGGACTGATTGGCCACCTCGGCGACGGCGAGGCGGCATTGAAAGCCGATCTTATCGCCTATCAAGTAGGCGTCGCCGGCTGGCCTCAGACTGCCGTTCCGGCCTCGGCCGACATTGTTTTGGCAATCGCCAAGCTGCTCGCCGCGCTCGATCAGGCCATCGCCGACATCGAATCGAAGCAAGGCGACCACACCTATATCAAGGCCAAGGCGAAGATCGATCGACTGCTGGAGCTACAGACCGAGCGGAACCTTGCGCTGCGAACGCTCGATGAGCTGGGGAAACTCTCCAACGCCTTGACGGCGCAGGCGACGATAATCTCGGCCGAAATCCGCAAGAAGGTGCAGGCTCTGCTCGACAAGCTTCAGACGCCGATGAACGATATTTACAAGCTGATCCAGGGCGCTGGCGCCACGCCAATCCGGCTGGAGCTGCCGGCGGAAGACGACACGAACCAGCAGCGGCTCAACCTCCTGATCGACTTCGCTAAAAACCGCACGGGCGTGCAGCCGGGCGGCTATTTGAGCGACTCACAGATCCATTCGGTGGCCCTGGCGTTGCGGATGGCGGCGATCCAGCAGTTTAACGTCGGCGCGCCCATCATCGCGCTGGATGACATCGTCACCTCCTACGATGCCGATCATCGGCGCACCATTGCCGGGCTCATCGCCACCATGTTCGGCAACTGCCAGATCCTGATCACCACGCACGACGAGCGGTTCTTCAATTATTTGAAGGATCAGCTCGAGGCGAAAGCGTGGCACTTCACCCGGATCATTGGCCTCGATCCGGCCTACGGGCCGCGTTTCGCTGATCACAAGGTCAGCGATGAGATGATCGAGGCGCGTTGGGCGGCGGGCCAGTCGGCGGCCAACGAGATGCGCCAGGCCGAGGAGGAATGGCTTCTCGGCATCTGTCGGGATTTCGGGGTCAGCGTCCGTATCCGACCGCTGGAGAGGGCCTATTCCTACGAACGCAGCGAGTTGGCCTCGGCGCTCGCTGGCCTGCTCAAGGATGCCAAGCTGGCGCCGGCGCTGGTGCCGGGCGTCAACAACCGGTTTCTCGACAGTTTGGTGAAGGGCGAGATCGAGAATTTCGGCAGCCACTTCCAGGACGGGCCCTATGGCGACGGTTCGATTGGTGACGAGAAGGCGCGCTGGGAGGAGTTCAAGGCTTTCCGCAGCCAGTTCGGCTGCAAGAAGTGCAGTCGAACGAAATTCCAGCGGCCCTTTACTCTCAAAAAGCCAGTTTGTGCGCATGATGGCTGCGAGGCGCAGTTCGAGTTTGCGGCAGCGCCGGCAGGGGTGGCTTGAATGGGAGGGCGTTCGAAACCAGTAGAGCTGGCGACGCGCAGCTTCGAAAAGCAAGGCGACGCCACGGCTTTCTTCAAGGCCATGCTGAATCGCTACCGGCCTGGTGAGCGAGTGAGTGACGAGGATGGCCTCGACGTTGCCGCCCTTCTCGAACGCCACACCGAATATGTCGCCAAGGTGGGCTGTGGCGTCAGCCATTTTCAGGTCATGATGACCGAGCATGGGACGCAATGCTTCCGGATCATCCGCACCGATGGCAGTGGCACGGATTTCTCCTATCCGCACTGCATATCCCAGCGACCACCCAGCCGTAAGCAGGAGGTCGCTCAAGCCTTTCGACGTGTGGTGCGTTTTGATCTCTACAAGGCCCGCGATAATTTCTTCGCCACCCATAGCGGTTCTGACGGTCTGGTTTCCTGCGCCGTGACGGGCGAACGCATCGCGCGGGACGAGGCGCATATGGATCACCGTCCACCAATGACCTTCGAGGTTATCGTGACGACGTTTCTCTGCGGGCGTGGTCTATCGCTGGACGATGTGCCGCTCACGACAGGCAAGGATGATCAAGTCTCACCCGAGGTGACCGATGACGCCTTGAGCGAGGCGTTCCGAGCCTACCATGCTGGGATCGCGCGGCTCGATTTCGTGCGGAATACCGTCAACCTGGCCCAAGCCAGTCGGCATCGGCTGAAGGACGGCCGGATCACGCTGACAGGATAGCCGCTGCTTACCACGAGAGTTTAGTCGCGCTTTCTCGTCTCATCGACGTACTGGGAAAATATGAGGTCGGCGGCGACGCTGTCGTCGTCCGGCGCCGCTCGGCCAAGCTTCGAGAAGGTTGGTGGTGGGCGAAAACCGGGGATTCCCAAGCCAGCCAGCTTGTGATAAAACCTCTGCTACATATTTCTTTGTCAGAGGAAACGTCACCGTCCATGCCATCCACTAGCGCCCAGCGGCTTCGTGCGCTGAAACTTCTAGAAGCCCGAGGTATGCTCCGGCTGAAGGAGTTCGTTGCCGAAGGCATCGGCCCGGAGACGCTCGCGCGCCTTGTCCGGGAGGAGGCGGTCATCCGCCCGGCACGTGGCCTCTATCAACTCCCCGACGCACACGTCGAGGCTGCCCATACGCTGGCTGAAGCGGCGGTTCTGGTTCCAAAGGGCGTGGTCTGCCTAACCTCAGCCCTCCAATACCACGAACTGACGCTGCAGATGCCGTCGGCTGTATGGATGGCGATCGACCGTGCCGCCTGGCGGCCCAAGATCGATTATCCCCCTATTCGGTTCGTGCGCTTCACTGGGTCGGCACTGACCGAAGGGGTCGAGCGTCACCGCATCGAGAATGTCGACGTTCCCATCACGGATCCGGCGAGGACAATTGTCGATTGCTTTCGCTACCGGACGAAGATCGGCCTCGACGTCGCGATGGAGGGACTGCGCGAGGGTCTCCGCCGTCGCCGATGCAAACCGGATCAAATCTGGCGTTACGCGCGCAAGGCGCGGGTCTGGTCGATCATGCGTCCTTACGTCGAGGCAATGGTGTCTGATGCCGCGTGAGCCTCGCAACATCGGCGCATCAGTGCGAGCGCGGCTCCTCGATCGGGCACGTGCCGAGCGATCGGATTTCCAGATTCTCCTGACGCGATATGCGCTCGAGCGTCTGCTCTACCGGCTAAGCGCGTCGCCGCACCGCGACCGCTTCATCCTCAAAGGTGCGATGCTCTTCGTGACATGGGTCGCCGATCCGTTTCGGCCCACGCGCGATCTGGATCTGCTTGGCCACGGCGACAGCGACGCCGAGGCAATTGCCGAAACCTTCCGGGCCATTTGTGCGCAGCCGGTCGCCGATGACGGTGTGACGTTTGATGTCGCCGCGCTGATGGCGGCCCCGATCCGTGAGGAGGCGGAATATGGTGGTGTGCGGGTCCGCACAACGGCAACCATCGCCGGGGCGCGTATTCCGATCCAGGTCGACATTGGTTTCGGCGACGCCATTACACCTGCGGCCGTCGAGATCGACTATCCCACCCTGCTGGACGCCCCAACGCCGCGCCTTCGCGCATATCCGGTCGAAACGGTGGTGGCCGAGAAATTCGAAGCGCTCGTAACGCTCGGCGTGGCCAATAGCCGGCTCAAGGATTTCTATGATCTCTGGGTGATCTCCCGAACATTCGAACTTCGCCAGGCTCCCCTTGTCGAGGCAATTCAGCGGACCTTCGAACGACGCGGAACGGTCCTCCCGTCTGTTGTTCCGGTCGGTCTGACCGATGAATTCGCGGAAGCATGGACCGCTCAATGGCGCGCCTTCCTGGACCGGGACCGAATGGCAGCCGCACCAGATGCTTTCGCCGCTACCGTCGCCGATCTTCGCCTCTTCTTGATGCCGTTGGTCGTCGGATTGAAGGAAGAACGAATTTGGCCGCCGAGCGGGCCGTGGTCGCCGGGGGAAGCAATCAATGAGGCGTAGCGGAACGAGAAAATTTCTCCGTCTCGCATGGCGCGACTGACGAAGAAAGGAGCCGCTGTCGCGGTTGGGGGGAAGTATGGATAAGAAGCACTTTTATCGCGTAGGCAGCCACTCTGGCGCCTGGGACGATCTACCCACTGACCCAGATGAACTGGATTCTCTGACCAATAGTGCTCGAAAGCACATCGAGCCGTGGCTCTCTGCTGTCTTCCAAGCAGAGCACCTCAACCTACTGCTCGGCAGTGGGTTCACCGCAGCAATTGGTTATCTCGCGGGCGTAGGGGCCACAGGCATGGCCAAGGTTACATTTGGCACGTCTTATGACGCCGCCATCGATGCGCACGCCCAGGCCGGAGCGACGGCCATGAAAAGAGGTGCGGCAAACATCGAAGATCAGTTTCGAAGTGCGCTTGCTCTGCTCGAGGGCCTGGGGGTCATAGACAAGGGAGCAGAAAAAACTCTTAAGGATGGCATTGATGCCCAGATGTCTGGCTTCCTCACTTCATTATTGAAGACGGAAAGCGGGATTGTTGCTGGAAAGGATCCGACGTCGAAAGATGCTGCCCAGGGCGCTCTGCAATCATTCCTGCTGAGTTTTGCGAGCCGCGCTGCATCTCGTGAACGTTTGCACGTCTTCACAACCAACTACGACCGCCTGATCGAACATGGTTGCGACTTTGCGGGTCTTCGGATCATCGACAGATTCGTCGGCGCGCTGAATCCGGTCTTCCGCGCGTCGCGCGTTGAAGTTGATGTCCACTACAATCCACCCGGCATTCGGGGAGAACCGCGGTTCATGGAGGGCGTCATTCGCCTGACTAAGCTCCACGGCTCACTGGATTGGTTTTTTGATAAGGACGAGCGGCGAATCTATCGCAAGGGCATCCCATTCGGAGCGCCTGCGGATCATACCGACATTCCCAAAAAACCCGTCGACACGGTGATGATCTATCCCAATCCCGCGAAGGACGTCGAAACAACACAGTATCCCTATGCGGAGCTCTTCCGCGATTTTGCGGCAGCAGCTTGCCGACCTAACGCCGTTGTCGTGACCTATGGCTATGGTTTCGGCGACGATCACGTCAATCGAGTGCTGCTCGATATGCTCACGATCCCGTCGACCCATTTGGTGATCATGGCCTATTCGGCTGACGATCGCCTCAAAGCATTCGTTGAAAAGACGCGAGATGCGCAAGTCTCGTTGCTGATCGGGCCTCATTTCTCGGATCTTGCAACGTTGGTTGCAAGCTACCTGCCGAAACCGGCGCTCGACTACATATCGGGCCGAATGACAGAATTGTTGAAGCATCGTCCAGGCGATCCAAAACTCAGCGACCCGCCTGCCGCACCGCCTTCAGCGACTGCAACCGGGCCGGTATGAGGCGATCATGACAACTCCAATCGAACGACTGTCGGGCCTTGTTGTCGGTGTCGTCGAGTCGGTTGCGCCCGACGAAGTTCGGGTGCTCCTTGAACTGGACGCTCCGCACTCCACAGCATTGAATACCGGAGTGCCGGCGGGGTTTCCGCGTCTCAATGGGTATGTGATCATCCCAAATGAAGCCGGTGCGACAGTCGCCTACATAACCTGGATTGGGATCGAACGCTCTCCTTATCCAAAGCGCTCTGGCCTGAAAGACTTTGGCCTGATCGATCTTCCATTTCCACTACGGAAGATGTCGCTATCGCCAGTGGGTACATTGACATCTCGGCGCGACCGCGCTTCGGGAATGACCAGATACGAACTCTCTCGTGGCGTGGTCGCGTTTCCGTCAGTGGGGGACCAAGTCCTTATCCCGACACCCCCGCAGGTCGAAGCCATCGTGGGCGCGAGGGACGACGATAAGAGAGTCAGAATAGGCTCCTCTCCGATGGCATCGAACGCGGCCATCATGGTCGACCCTGACAAGCTTTTCGGCCGGCACCTGGCGGTATTGGGAAACACCGGCAGCGGTAAATCATGCACGGTAGCGGGCCTGATTCGATGGTCCATGGAGGCCGCCGAGAAGGCCGTCAAGGATGCCGGCAAGACGGGGGTGCCCAACGCGCGGTTTATCATCCTCGATCCAAATGGCGAATACGCCAGGGCCTTCGCTGATCGCGGAGACGAGCTACGGTTGTTTCGCGTTCCACCCGTTGCAGATGGAGAGCGACCGCTCGATGTCCCTGCGTGGCTCTGGAGTGGGCACGAGTGGACCGCGGTCGCCCACGCCCAACCAGGAGCGCAACGCCCGTTGCTTATGCAGGGGCTGCGGGAGCTGAAGGCCGGTCAAACGGAGGGAGTGCCCAGAGAGGCGATGATCCGCCGCTACCTTGGTTCCTATTCGATCCGGATATCGGCGATGTTGAACACCGGCACGCACGCCTTCGCGGGGGCTCCGAGACCGAGATTCGAGTGCGCACGGCTCCTTGAAACGATCGCGTCAGATTGTTCGCAGTTTGGCGGGGAGGCCCTCGATACAGCTAGCGGCGCTCTTGCCGCGATTTCCACCACGATCACAGGGATTGTCGATAGCCGACGATCTGGAAATTTCTTCAACGATTTTGCGATTTCAGACCTGGAAACGATCCGCAGCGCACTGGATACATTGGCTCAGACGCTGCCGGATATCGGTCACGCAGCCCTCATCAGTGAGGACGCTCCACAGTTCTTTGACGTAAACATTCTCGCCGAACATCTTGATCGGGTGGCAACCGAGCAGGGAGGTAACCTCGCAGGGTTCATCTCGACGCTCGGACTTCGGATTCGCGGAATGCTCGCCGATCAGCGGCTCGGCGCCGTAATTGGTCGCGACCCGCCGACTTCCTTCGAAACCTGGCTGAAGGATTATGTCGGGGACGATGGCGCGAGTAACGGCCAGATCGCGGTCGTCGATCTGTCTCTCGTCCCATCCGAAATCGTCCACATCGTTGTGTCCGTTTTGGCGCGGCTGATCTTCGAATCGCTTCAGAGATACCGCCGCGGCCATCCGAAGGGCCAGACCTTGCCGACAGTCCTCATTCTTGAGGAAGCGCATACATTCGTTCGGCGCGGCAAGGACGATGACGGCCCTGCCTCATCTCCGACCCAGCTCTGCCGCGAAGTGTTCGAGCGTATAGCCCGCGAGGGGCGCAAGTTCGGGCTCGGGCTCGTCCTTTCGTCGCAGCGACCATCAGAGCTTTCTCCAACGGTTCTCGCCCAATGCAACACGTTTCTGCTGCACCGTATCGTCAATGATGCGGACCAGAATCTCGTCGCACGCCTCGTCCCCGACAATGTCGGTGGACTCTTGCGTGAGCTGCCGAGTTTGCCTTCCAGGCAGGCCGTTCTCCTTGGTTGGGCAGCGCCGATCCCGGTTCTGGTGGAGGTGGACGAATTGCCTGATGCACAGAGGCCGCAGTCGGCAGATCCGGATTTCTGGAACGTTTGGACGCTGGCCGAAGAGCGGAATGTCGATTGGGACTCAATTTCGAAAGCATGGTCGGGCTCTGCTCCGGTGCAACTGCCGGAGGAAGAATGATCCGTATTCTGCACACGGCTGATTGGCATATCGGTCAAACTTTACGCGGGTTCTCGCGGGAGCACGAGCACCGTAAGGTGTTTGAGCGGCTTGAAGAGATCGTCGTGGAGCGAGATGTCGACGCCCTCGTTATCGCCGGCGACGTGTTTGACAGCCAAAATCCCTCCGGGGAAGCGCAACAGCTCTTCTACAATACGCTCGTGCGGCTGAGCCGCGCACATCCGCGCATGGCTATGGTGATCGCTGCCGGCAACCATGATGCCGCTGGTCGGTTGGAAGCGCCGCGGCCTCTGTTGGAGGCATTCAACATCCGCGTCGTGGGCAATGTTCGGCGGCGTGAAGGGCGAGTCGAGGCCGCACGCCATCTCGTTCCTATCGCTGACGCAAGCGGTGCGGTAGCTGCTCATGTGCTTGCAGTCTCCTATCCAACCGCTGCGTGCCTTCCGAATTTGACACGGTTGGATGGTGAAGCAGGCTCGCCCGTCATCGCTGGCGTGCGAAGCCTCTATGCCGAATTGGTCGATACGTTGCGGGGACCGATGGATGGTCTACCGTTCGTCCTAACGGGACACCTCCATGTCGCGGGAGGTATCGAATCGGAAGGCGCAGAGCGGCGAATTCTGGTCGGTGGCCAGCATGCCGTGCCGCATGACGTGTTCCCGGCAGAAGCGAGTTACGTGGCGCTTGGCCACTTGCATAAGGCTCAGGCTATTGGCCGCGATACCGTCCGCTATTCCGGTTCACTGATCCCTTTGTCTGCGACGGAGCTGCCCTACGCGCATGGGGTCACTCTTGTGAGCCTCGACGGTACAGCGGCTCTATCTGAGCACATATCGATTGACCGGCCAGTTCCCTTCATCCGCCTTCCTGAAGCGGGCGATATGCGGTTGAGCGAATTTGGTGATCACCTGAAAGCAATGGACCTCTCATCCGACCTACCGCTTCATGAGCGGCCATTCGTCCAGGTCAGGCTCGCCCGCGAAGGGTTGTCTCCCGGGTTCAGAGAGGAGGTCGACCGCATCGCGGAGAGCTTCCCGGTGCGCATCGTCGATACCCGTGTTGCAGCAATACCCGGGGCGTTGAATGACGTGATCATCGCCGATCCTATGATGCGGCTGGCGGAAAGAGATCCGGAGGATCTGTTCAAGCTTGCATTTGAACGCACCCTCGGCGTCGCCCCGGATGCTGCTCACCTGGATGTCTTCCATCGAGCACGGGCGGAGATATAGTCATGCGGATCTTGGCTATCCGCGGCGAGAATCTGGCAAGTCTTGGCGCTCCCTTCGAGATCGATCTTGCCGCAGAGCCTCTTGCAGGTTCCGGCCTCTTTGCCATCACTGGCGAGACCGGCGCCGGGAAATCGACTATCCTCGACGCGCTCTGCCTCGCGCTCTATGGCGAGTATCCGCGCGTCTCTGTTAGCCGTCGTGAAAATACCCCCGATCCCAGCGGAGAGGCGATTTCAATTCATGATGGCCGGGCGATCCTGCGTCGCGGCGCTGGGAGCGGATATGCCGAGGTGGATTTCGTCGGGCAGGATGGCGAACGCTACCGCGTTCGCTGGGAGGCCAATCGGGCGCGGGGGCGAGCAAATGGGCGGCTGCAGAATGAGCAGCGCTCGCTGTATCGACTTGACGACGGCAGTGCGGTGGCGACCGGCAAGACTCAGGTCCGCGAGGCGGTGGAGACGAGAACTGACCTCACATTCGATCAGTTCCGGCGAACGGTGCTCCTCGCGCAGGGCGAGTTCGATGCCTTCCTGCTCGCCGCCGAGAGCGAGCGCGCGGAATTGCTCGAGAAGATCACAGGCACCGAAATCTACGCGGCGATCTCGGTCCGCGTTCATGATGGCACCCACGCACGACGAAGAATTGTCGAGCAATTGGAGCGGCGTCGGAACGACATTGGACTTCTTGATGACGAAGCCATGCAGGCGCTGCTGGAGGAGCAAAGCCAGCTTGCTTCGACCATTGCTCAAAAAGGTGCTGAGCGCGATCAACACAGCGAGCGATTGGATCATTTCAAGCGCGTCGCTGCTGCTCGCGGCGATCTCGCACGGGCTGAGGCCCAGGCGGTCGCAGCGCGCGCCGCACGCGAAGCAGCCGCCAATGAGTATCAATCTCTTGCCGAGTTCGATCTCGTCGAGCCGCTTCGTCCGCTAGCGGTGATGTACAAAATGCACGACGGACGGCAGCGGAGGCCAAGACCCGTCTTGACGGCTTGCTCATTGCGCGCGAGGAAGCGCGGACGCTGGATGCAGCGTCTACAACGCAACTGGCGGATGCTGTAACCGCCAACGTAGCGGCAGAGGACGTCCTCAAGAACTTCGGTCCCCTTTGGAGCGAAGCCGAGAGGCTCGACGCCGAGCTGACGACAGCTCGGACGGAGTTTAATGATGCGGTGGAAAAATCGCAGCAAGCGGAAGCTACATTGCGCGATAAGGCCAATGCGCTGGCCACGATTGATCAGGCTCTCGGTCAGACTTCAGAATCGTACCGCACAACCGCGGCGCAATTAAGCAATCAATCGGATCGCGTTCTTCTTGCTGATCGTCTTGGCGATGCGATGGACTTGTTGGCGAAGCGGGGAGCGCTCCAGCAGGAACACACTACAGCCACGGTGGCGGCCATTGGAGCGGAAGAAACAGCGGCGCGATTGCAAAGTGAAATAACCACCCTGTTGGAAAAGCTCACCGAGGATCGTGAGCGAAAGAATGGCCTAAGTCGTGAAATCGCTGATCGTAGAGCCGGTCTTGCCGGCATCGACGAGGCGACGCTCCACGAACGAGACATCGATCTGCAGCGCGCGCTCGAGGCTCTGCGCGAGGCAAGTACCGTCTGCGACCGGCATACTCGAGCATCGGCAGATCTAACACGGCGAGAATCGGAACACACGCTGGCGGCGCAAGAGGTCAGCACGGCGAAAAGCCAAATTGTTGAAGCCGAAGCGGACCAGCTCCGCGATCGGACCGCACGTGCGGAAATTGTTCCGATCGCAGAGCTCGCCGACGAGGCTGTCTCATCTGAGGCCATTCATCTGCGCAGCCTGCTGGCCCCAAATTTGGCCTGTCCGGTGTGCGGCAGCACCGACCATCCGCATCTTGCGCATCCCAGCGCGCTGAATGAAATTGCTGCTAGGCTTCGCCGCCGACGCGAAGAACTCGATGCCGCGTTGACCAGGACGGGCCAGCGTTTGGATGCTGCAACGCGCGCGCTCTCCGCTGGAGAAGCTCGCCAGACGGAGACAAACCGCGGAATCGATGTGGCGCGCGGACAAATTCTGGCTGCCAACAGCGCTTATGGCGAACAGTTGTCGTCCTTGAACGATCTCTGCACGAAGGCTGGGATCGAGGAGGGTGTACCTCCCGTTCTCGATGACCAGGCTGCGTCGAAACTGGCGGCCCATATCTCAGTCGCGATCGCAGAACGATCAGCCATTGCATCTCCACTCGCAAACGCGCGCCGTCTTCGGACTGAGATCGACGGTTTGCAACGGGAGCATGACGCGCTCGGCGAGGCGACCGAGACGACCGCGCGGTCCATCGACCAAAGACGTTCTGATTTCCACGCTGCGCAATTGAAGGCGACTGAGTACACGGTTCAGGCGGCGGGCCTTGCCGAGCGCCTCATTCCATTCGCCGTGAAATCACGCCGTTTCTCGCTGCAGCAGGTCTGGCCGTCGATGACCTCGATGTCGATCCCACCGGTGTTAGCGTTACGCTGTCAACAATCGCGACGGAGTATGCTGCCCTGCGCGAACAGGTTGGCCAACTTGAAATGACGCTCCAGCGTTTGGCGCCCGAGCGTGCAGCCGCGGGTGCCTCGCTTGAGCACGCGCAGGTGCAGGTGACGACGACGGCACTTCTTCTTGATCAACGTCGCATGGCCGAGGGAGAGAAGGCGCGCGCCAGAGCTCAACTTCTCGATGGCGAGGCGACAGCAAGCCACCGGACTCGGATCAATGAGGCTTGCCGGACCACCCGTGAGGCGCTCGCGCTCGCGCGCGAGACGAAATCCGCCACCGATGCAGCGTTCCAGGCGGCCGGCGCTCGTTGCGACGAGGCCGCCGCTGGATTGGAGACCGCCAAAGGCCGCAGTGCTTTAGCCGAAGAGGCATTCAACGCTGCGTGCCTGGATATTGCTCGCTCGTCAGACCAGGTTGCCGCGCTGATCGCAGCCGACCCAGCTTTGAGCAGAGCGTTGCGGGTCCGAATTCAGGAGATCGACCGAGGCGTGAACGATGCCGGCACCGCAGTGCTTACGCGCCACAATGACTTACACCGGGCGTTGGAAGGTTTCGACGAGACCACCGATGCAGAGGCGTTGGCCGCAGTCGTCGCGGCGTTGGCAACAGAAATCGGAGACTTGCAACAACGGACAGGTGTACTTGCTGCTACGCTCGCGCGAGACGACGAGGCACGCCGCGCCGCCGCAAATCTATCTGCGGAAATCGACACCGCGAAAGCGGAACTCGCAATCTGGCAGGCAGTCGACGATGCTGTCGGCTCGGCCAGCGGTGATCGTTTCCGCCGCTTTGTGCAGGGCATCACACTCGACCACATGGTGCAATTGGCGAATGATCACCTCCACGCATTGACCCCCCGCTATAGGCTCGCGCGGGGGGCAGCGTCCGATCTCACTCTGCATATCATTGATCGCGACATGGGCGACGAGGTCCGCGGGACGCGAAGCCTGTCAGGCGGTGAACGTTTCCTGGTCTCCCTTGCGCTGGCGCTCGCTTTGTCAGGTCTCGAAGGACGATCGTCCTTTGTCGACACACTATTTATCGATGAAGGCTTCGGATCGCTCGATGCGGAGACGCTCGACCTGGCATTAGATGCGCTGGAGACCTTACAGGGTAGAGGTCAGAAGGTTGGCGTCATCACGCACGTCGCTGCCATGATCGAGCGGATCGCAGTGCAGGTTCGCGTAGAAAAACGTGGCGCTGGAAGGTCGGAGATTAGAGTTTCCGATGGCATGGGAGCATGCATGGCCTACTACGAGTAGCGCGCAATAGTATTACAAGTGACCTCGGAGTGTTCAAGTCGGAAGAGAAGGTAGATGAAGGCATGCGGGGCGAAGAGAGCGCGTTTGAGGACGGGACGATCACTGAGGGATTCGCCGTCTTCCGTGTGCTCGACGTCGAGACGGTTCAAGCCATTAGGGCCGAACAACGCCAGAATGCCCACCGCGACGCGCGGCGTTCCCGAGCTCCTGGAGAGCTTGAGGACTTTGCTCCGAACCTACTATCCGCCCCACCTTATCGCGGTGTTTGCGGGTTGGGGGCTCCGCACCGCCTCAGGGCCTCAGGGCGTCGGGCGCGAATCGATGATCAAAGGTGTGTCTCAGCATCATGCCGAGCTCCTTCAGGTCATCGCCTTGGCGCTGCCGGCCGCCGAATGGGGGCAAGAGCCAGCGGAGATGGAGGACATCCAAAAAACGATCGACGTAACACTCGGACTTGCCAAGGCTTTCGTAGCAAAGCGCATGGTTGCCGCGGCGGCCGTCACCGACCCCTTGGCCGCCACGAAGCTGTCGTTGCAGGAACGCCTGCGCCAGCATACCCAGATGGTGCGCAACTGGGGTCCCTACAGATGATGCTCCAGATCCTGTGCGACCTTTACGAGCCGCTCAACGTGGCGATGCGCGAGCACCATGGTTTCGGCGGGCTCGATGTCATTGCGGTGGCCGAGCACACCGTGGCGGCCATCGAAGCCCAGGTGAACGAGCGCTTCAGGCTATTGAAAGACATTTTCAAAGCCCGCGCGATCCCCGAACTCATCTACGATTTCTTCGGCCGCTTTCCAGGCGTCGCCGGCGATCCGGCGGCCTTTCTCTCCGCGCTCGATCCTGAGGAGTCTCTGGAGTCGGTTCGCGCGCGCCTGCTTTCGCACGCCGATCGCTGGCTGGTGGTCAATTCGATCGTGCCCGTTGCGTCCATCGCTGCGGCCAGCGGCCTTTCCGAAACCCAAACTCGGGCGGTTTTGGATCGCCTCAGCTTGATGCCGGGGGACTTGGCAGGGGAAAATCCCGATCATCTTTTCCTTGCTAACCCGGTATGGACGAGGCCGGGCATCAAGTCGGGAGACCAATATTTCTTCGCCTTCCCGCAGACGACGGTCAGCTTCCTGCATCAAATTCTCCGCCTGCTGTGCGAGGAAGCCGCCTGAAGGCCGCTTTGGAACAACGACGGTCGATTTTTCTCGAACAAGAGACGCTCCGCATCATCAGTGGGGCCCTACCAGGGGCCCTGATAAAACCCTCTGCCGAGTGGACATGGCAGAGCGGAAAGTTCGAAACCGATGTGCTTGCGGTGCTGGATCGAACGGTCCTGATCGTAGAGTGCAAGTCAGCCTCTCTGACGCCGCAAGGGTTGCGGGGCGCACCAGAACGCGTGCGCCGTCACGTCGCCGATCTGATCGCCGATCCTGCCATCCAATCGGCACGTCTGGAGAGCGTGATCACTCGAGCGCGCGGCGGTGACCAAGGCGCGCTCGCCATCACCCGCAGTCTTGGCTTTGACCCGGCCGAGATCGATAAAGTCATCCGGATTTCGGTTACGTTGGACGATCTAACCGTGCTGGCCTCGGCCGAAAGGGAGCTTAAGGCCGCCGGCTGGGTTCCCGAAGAGCTTGAGCTGGCAGCGACGCTCAATATAGCCGACCTCACGTGCGTCTACGACATCCTGACCCGCCCGTCGCAGTTTTTGCATTACTTCAGCCGTCGCACGCAGCTGCAGAGGTCCGCTGACGTCATCGGCTTCGAGCTGGACTTCCTTGGGCTCTATCTCGCCACCAATTTCAGCCTGCCGACCGCCAGCGGACATCGTCATATCGTCATCAGCGAGATGTCTCGGGACGTCGATCTCTATTATCAGAACATCGAAATCGGGCATCCGAGCGACAAACCCGCTCCACGGCTTGATCCCTTTTTCAAGGCGCTCCTCGACCAGCTCGAGACACGCCGGCCCCGGGGGTGGACTACGATGGCGCGGGACCTTCTCAGCATTGGAGACATTGACGGCCAAGCAGCCTGCGTTGAATCCCTCGAAGCGTTGCGGTGGAGTGCTTCACACACCCCGACGGATCCCGATCATCTGAACGTGCTTGTCGCGATGCCGGACGATGCGCCTGACCTCGCCATTGTTTTCCACGTCTTCCCTCGGGCGGAGCGGGCGAGCAGGGACGACACTGTTCGAAGGCTTGTCCAACACGTGCTCGCTCACCCGGGGCGGTCGCGATGCTTGTTCATCAGCCGCATGATCGAAACGTGGGACACTAATCCGTATGACGCAATCGGATTGGCCAGAGCCTTGGACAACTAGGCGGCTCTTCGACGGGGAGAGATTCTTGGCAGTGTCCGAGATCACGCGACCAGCTGTCGCCCCGGAAGGATGGGCTGCGCGCCTGAGCGCGGCGACCGAGCAAAGCCCTCAGCCGCAGAATGAGATTTCAAAAAGGGACGCTGTGTCTCGCCGACCAAAGATCCTCTATCTCGATCAGAACGCCTGGATCGCCCGTGGGGCCTGGGATAAGACTGAGCATCACCTCGTGCGCTGCGTAGGTGCTGACGCTGCGAAGAACATCCGCAGAGCTGACGAGATCGGCCGCGCTGGGCGATAGATGGCGAAACCACGTTTTTAGCGATTGAACGAAAAATCCAATGTTTTCAGAAGTGCTGTTTTTGACGGTGTGGCTGACGGTATAGTGTCACGTCAGGATTTTTTTAACGAGTAAAATCAATTAGTTGTGGCGTCAGGAGATAATCGAGTGGGAGTGAACCAGGGTGGTTTCAGACCATCCTGCGCCGTGCCGGAAATCGCACCAACCCGTTGACTGAAAAGTATTCTTCTTCCCACCCCGTCTCGCTGCGTGTCCCACGACCGCTCGCGCAATCGGGGGGCCGGATGGGCGATTTGTCAGTACATGAGACGTGAGATCTCACCAGCCACGTCTGCGGCGGTTTGCCGGAGCAGCTTCAATGTCTGCACGGTTTTCCTCGCACCATGTTCTCCAACAAAGAACATGTGGTTGCCCGGCAGCGTCGCGCTCAGCCGCTGGGCGGCGTGCCCGACATGCTCGACCAGCATCGCCCATTTTTCGGGGGAAAGCGCAGCGAGCTTTTCCGCCTGCGAGAAAACGAGACCTTCGCACAGCTGCTGGGTGATGTAGACGCCCCATGTGGAGCGGTCCGTGAGCGCGTGGCGGGCGTCGATGGCGGAGGCGTGCGTCATCAAGGCGAGCGGCGGAAAGGCGCGATACTGGGCGGTGCCGACCTCGCGCGCGTCTGCGGCCGGGTCAGGAACGAACGCTCCGTCCCGGTAGCGCATGGCCGAGGCGGCCAGCCCGACCGGGAAATCGCCGGTCATCTCGCGGGCGAACGTGTCGACCTCGAGCACCACGTGGCCCGCCGCCGCGTTCTGATCCGCGAGGCAGTGGAGCAGCCAGTCGAGGTAGGCGCCCCTGATCGCGGCGAGGCCGCTTGCGGCTGGCTTCAGGTGGTCGAGACCGGGCAGGGTATGGGGAAGCGCCGATGCCGCCGCCATCGCGACGAAGAGCTCGATGCCCTTTCCCCTGCCGCGCAGCGCGACATGAAGCGGCTCCGCAATCCGCCCCGCCATGCTCCAGCCGAGCACGATGGCGTTGGCCGGCAGGCCATTGCGGTCCATGCAGCGGGCGATGATCTCGGCGCTCTGCTCCGCCCAGTCGGTGACCGAGAACTGCGGGAATGCGGCGTCGAACACACCCCTCTTGTCGATGGGGTAGGACAGGACCAGCGACGGGAAGCCGTCCTCATGCAGCCAGTGGCACAGGAAATCGGCGGCTCTTCCCCCGGGCGGTCCATAGGCGATGCGGCCGAGCACCCCGCCTCCCGTGACGAACACCACGAGGGGAAGGCCCTCGCGCCCGGGCTCGAACCGCACCAGAGCCGGATAGCCGGCCGCCTGCGTCAATTCCTCGCCGGGATAGAGCATTGGAAATCTCGTCTGTGCTTGCGCTGGAGCGCGCCAGGTCGCGGCCAAGGCTATACCGAGCATCGCGACTTGACGACGATTGAGGTCCCCGTCAACCATGCTTGAACCCTCGATGTTCCGTCCGGCCGCCGGCACCCATCAGCCCACGTTGCGGCCTGACGTGGGGTGGATGGGGACGCTCACTTGAACCCGTATTCACGCCAGCGCCGCCGCACGCGGTCGACGATGTCCGCCGGATAGCCGTGGCGGAACGAGGCCCGCATCGGCAGGGCTTCGCCCCATTCGTCGGGCGGCAGTTCGTTGTAGACGATCTTGCCGGTGTGGCCCGAGACCTTCTCGCTCCTGCGGAGATAGGCCAGCATCGGCGCGGCCTCGACGTCGTCGAACACAACATGGCCGAGCAGCGGGTGGCAGCGCGTGGCGAAGGCCCAGACCAGTTCCTTCAGGTCGGTCGGATCCACGTCGTCATTCAGCACGATCACCTTGGGGATCACCGCCCCCGCCTTGCTGGCGAACACCACCTGCCCGATGCGCCGGCAGAGCGCCTCGCTCTCGCCGACGCCGCTGCGCCGGCGCCAGTCGCGCGGAACGGTCACCACCAGCCAGTGCAGCGCCGACTGCAGCGGGATCCAGGCCGCGGTGGCGGCAATAGCCCGAAGATGGCTGAGAATCTCAGCCCGTTCAACGCATCCCGGCCGGTGCGACAGGCGTGGACCGGGGGCGGTGTTGAAAGCGACGCAACCCCCCTGCCATCACGGGGCTATGGTCAGATCGGTGAGGGGCACCGCCTGACAGGCAAGGCAGGTGCCGGCATCCGCCTCCACCGGCACGCGGTGGGCGACCTGGCCGTCCACCAGCGCGACGGCGCAGCTTTCGCATTCGGCCCACCCGGCACCCGCTGCGCAGCGGGATTCCCGCCGCCTGCGCCGCATCAAGCAGCGAACCCGCTTGCGGCGTCCACAGGAACGACCGGTCGGCTCCCACTACGGTCACGCGCCGCGGCGCGAGCCGGGGCGGCATTTCGGGCGCGACTGAAAAGGCCTCGGTGAAGATGTCGAAGCCCGGCACGCCCCATCGCATCAGCCCGTGCCGCATGGTGGCGATGAAATCCGCGGTTCCGCAGATATAGGCGATCGGCCTGCCCGCCGGCGCATCCGGCAGGGCGCCGCTGGCGCGCAGGGCGTCGATGTCGAGGCGCCCCACCGTGACCCGGTCCGCAGCGCGGTCCGCGGCGCAGTCCTGTGCATCGGGACGTGAATAGGCCGTGATCCTGCGCAGCGAGGGAATGCGCACGGCCAGGGCATCAAGCCGGTCGGCGAGCGGGTGTTCGGCGCGGCGGCGGCAGCCGTGCAGCAGCAGCACATCTCCGGCGCGTCCGGCCTGCGCCTCCGCCAACGCTTCAAGAAGCGACACGAACGGGGTGATGCCGATGCCGTTGGCGATCAGGAGAAGCGGACGGTCCCCGCCGAGGGGAAGTGTGAACACGCCGGAGGGCGGCTCCAGCAGCAGCGCGTCACCGGCCTCAAGCTCCTGGATGCGGTGAGAGAGAAAGCCGGCTTCCCCGCCATCCGCACACGCCGGATTGCGCCGCACGGCGATGGAGAAGGTCTGCGGCGCGGTGGGCGGCCCGGTCAAGGAATAGGCCCGCGCCGGACCGCCCGGCTGCAGCCGGACCACCACATGCTGGCCGGGCAGGAAGTCCGGCAGCGCGCCGCCGTCCTCAGGCACCAGCGTCAAGGCGCGGGTCTGCGCATCCGCCGCATGCGCGGCGGCGACGATGAAGCGGCGCTCACCCTGCCATCGGCCGCGATTGGCCTCGGACAGCGGCACGATCTCGCAGCGCACCGCCCGGAGCGGCACCGAGCCGCTGACCGGATCGCGGACGGCATCGCTCAGGGCGACGTTGATGTTTGAGGTGTCCGGACCATGGCTGCCGGTGCCGGCCGGCCGAGGGGGCGCACCCCTCCCACCAGCCGAAGTCGGCCACCATCGTCGCTTCATCGAGCGAAGGGTTGATGCGCACCCGAAGTCGCGCGCACCCGACCCGCGTGCGCACCTCGGCCCAGTCGCCGGCCGCAAGGCCGCGGGCGGCGGCGAGGTCGGGGCTGATCTCGACGCCGGGATCGGGCGCCTTGCGGCGCAGGGACGCCACATGGCGATGGGAGGTGTGGACGAACCAGCCGCTCTTGGCGGTGGTGAGGATCAGCGGCAGCGCCTTGTCCTCATCGGCATAAGGCGGCACGAAATCGGGCAAGGGGTCGTGACCGTGCTCCAGCAGGCGCTCGCTGTAGAGCTCGACCCGGCGGGTCGGTGTGTCGAAGCCGCGCACGGTGCCATCGGCCTCCAGCGCCGCGAACTTCGCATGGGCGAACGGCTGCGGCACGCGCACCCCGTCGGGCGCGCCGCGCAGGTCTTCGACGGTGAGGCCGAGGGGCGCCAGCTGGTAATTCCAGCCAGCCTCGATGTCGCCGCCGAAGAACTGGTCTGCCATCCCGAGGCGCGCCGCCAGGGCCATCACGATCTCATAGTCCGCCCGGCTCTGCCCCAGCGGTTCCAGGACCTTCCGGCGGAACTGGATGGTCTCCGCCGCCTCTTGGGTAATCTCGAAGCCGATGCGCACGGCGTCGCGCTCCCAGGGCATGTTCACCGGAAGCACGATGTCCGCACGCGCGGCCGTGGGGTTCATGAACATGTCCGCATGGACGTGGAATTCGAGCGCTTCCAGCGCCGCGAGGTTGCGCACCGTGTCGGCCTGCGACACCACGAAATTGGTGCCGAAGCTCATCAGCGCGCGCACCTTGTAGGGCACGCCATCGACGGCGGCGCGGGCGAAGTCGCGGGCGGTGATCCAGCCGTGGGCGGGCGGGCCGAGCGGCAGCGCGGCAAGGCCGAGCGCCTTCTCCTTCTGTCCGGGCGGCAGCAGGGAGAGGTCGTTCAGCGTGTTGGCCGGCGGCGGGACGGTCCAGATGTTGCCGCCCTCCCGATCGCAGGAGCCGACGAGGGCGAACAGGGTGGCGATGGCGCGCTCGGTCTGGGTGGCGTTGGCGTGCTGGCCGACGCCGGTCCAGATGTAATAGGCGGCGCGGGGCGCGCCTTCCAGCAGGGCGTAGAAAGCCGCGATCTTGTCCGCGTCGAGCCCCGTCAGGGCGCTCACGCGGGACAGCGAATACAAGCGGGCGCGCGCGGCGAGGCGGCGCAGGACCGTTTCGGCGACGATCTCGCGCCCGTCCGCGCCGCGCATCCGGATCGCCCCGTTGAGCAGCCAGCGCGCGGCATCTTCGGGCGCGCGGGCGGTGTCGCAGGACTGCGGACGGCCTTGCGCGTCCAGCACGAGGAAGCCGTCCCCGTCCCTCTCCCTCCTCCCCTCCCCCGCGCCTGCCGCCTCGGCGCGCAGGAACCGCCCGGTTTGTGTGTCCACGAGCATGGCGGCATTGGTCCATGTCCGCACGAAGTCGTCGGCGAAGCGCGAGGTCTCGATCAGATGATGGATCGCGCCCATGGCGAGGGCCGCGTCCGCACCGGGCCGCATCCGCAGCCACAGGTCCGCCTGCTGGCCCGAGCCATCGGGCTTGGGATCGATCACCACCACCTTCGCGCCGCGCCGGCGGGCCTCCGCGACCCGGCTCGCCTGCGCCAGCCAGGTCCGCGCCGGATTGTGCCCCCACAGGACGATCACATCGGCATGGTCGTAGTCCGGCACGCCAAGGCCGCGCCCGAACGTGAGGGCGTGGGCGTAGTCCTTGTGCCAGCCGCACACCTCGATGGCATAGATGAGGTTCGGGCTGCCGAAGCAGCGCACGAAGCGCTCGATCCATTCATAGCTGTCGACGATGGGCGCGCCGCTGAAGGTGGTGGCGGCGAAAGCCACTGCCTCCGCGCCGGATTCGTCCCGGATGGCCCCGAGGCGGCCTGCGATCTCGTCCAGCGCCTCGTCCCAACTGATCTCTTCCCAGCGCGCGCCCTCGCCCTTCGGCCCGATGCGGCGCAGCGGCGTGGTGAGGCGGTTGGGGCTGTGCACCAGTTCCGGCGCGGCGCGGCCCTTGGCGCACAGCGCCCCGCCGGTGGGGTGGCCCGGCCGCGGCTCGACACCGACCATCCGCCCGTTCTCCACCAGCGTGATGGAGCCGCAGCGCGAGCGGCAGAGCGTGCAGTAGCCTTGGTGTCGTTCAGCCATGATCCGTCTTTCGCGCGCTGAAGGGCGTGCCGCGTCTGCGGCCGCGGAAGACGGCCGTCAGATCGAGCGAGAGGGTCGGGCGCCTGATGCGGCGCGGAGCGAGGGTCTAGAACAGCATCGGCGCATCCGCCGGCCAGGAGGCGACAACCCGGTCGCCCGGCCGCAGGTCCTCGCGGCCGAGGTCGGTATTCTGCAGATGCGCCGCCAGCTTCGTGCCCGAGGCGGTGCGCACCACGCACTCGGTCAGGGCGCCGCGATAGATCACGTCCTCGACCGTCGCCGCCAGGGCGCAGGCGCCGCCGGGCGCGGGCTCACCCCGCAGCAGGCTGACATGCTCGGGGCGGATGGCCAGCACCGATGCGTTCGGCGGCGCCTTCGTGTTCCCGGTCGAAAAGCACTCGCCGCTCTCGCACCGGAACCGGCCCGGGCCGTCGAGCCCGCCGGGGAACAGGTTGGTGAGACCGATGAATTCGGCCACGAAGCGCGTCGCCGGCCGCTGGTAGATCTCGCGCGGGGTGCCGACCTGCTCCACCCGCCCCGCCGACATCACCACGATGCGGTCAGCAACGCTGAGCGCCTCGTCCTGGTCGTGCGTGACGAAGATGGTGGTGAGCCCGAGCGCGGATTGCAGCCGCCGCAATTCGGTGCGCACCTCGGTGCGCAGTTTCGCGTCGAGCGCGGAGAGCGGCTCGTCGAGCAACAGCACCTCGGGCTTGTAGACGATGGCCCGCGCCAGCGCGACCCGCTGCTGCTGGCCGCCGGAGAGCTCTTTCGGCAGGCGTCCGGCGAGGTGCGCGAGCTTCACGAGGGACAGCGCCTCGTCCACCCTGCGCCGCACCTCCTCGCGGGCGACCTTGCGCATCTGAAGCCCGAAAGCGACGTTCTCCGCGACGCTCATGTGCGGGAACAGGGCATAGCCCTGGAACACGAGGCCGGCGTCGCGCAAGTAAGGCGGCAGGTGGGTGACGTCGCGCGCGCCGAAATGGATCGAGCCGGCGCTCGCTTCGGTGAGGCCGGCGATCATGCGCAGGGTTGTCGTCTTGCCGCAGCCGGAGGGACCAAGAAAGGCGATGAACTCGCCCTGGCCGATCTCCAGGCAGACGCGGTCGACGGTCACCAGCGCACCGTGGCGCTTCACGAGGTCCCGGAGGAGGATGCTCGACATCTTCGTTCCTCAGAATGCGCGCGCGAGCTTGAAGTAGCGGTCGGTCAGGACGAGGCCCGCCGAGATGATGGCGATCTGGACGGTGGCGACCGCGGCGATGGTCGGGTCGATGCTCCACTCCAGATAGTTGACGATGACGATGGGCAGCGTCGTCATGCCCGGCCCCACCAGGAACAGCGATTTCTCGAGGTCCACGAAGGAGGCGATGAAGGCGAACAGCGCGCCCGCCACCACCCCGGGCCGGATGAGAGGCCATGTCACCAGCCGGAACGCGGTGAACGGCCGCGCCCCCATGGTGAGCGCGGCTTCCTTCAGTTGTGGATCAAGGCCCACCAGCGAGGCCGTCACCAGCCGCACCGTCCAGGGCAGCGCGATCAGGCTGTGGGCAAGGGCGAGGCCCCAAAATGTCATGGCCACCTGGACGCCGCTCGCCAGTTCCACCTCGATCAGGAACATATAGAGCGCCGCCCCGGCGACGATGCCAGGCACGATGAGCGGCGCCAGCAGGAGCGACTGGATCGCCTCGCGTCCGGGGAAGCGCCCCCGGGCCAGCACGAGGGCCGCCGGCACGCCGACGACAAGGCTCACCAGCGTCGCGACGACGCCCAGCTCCAGGCTGGTGATGAAGCCATCGCGGAACTGGGGCATCGCCGCTGCGGCCCGGTACCAGTCGAAGGTGTAGCCGGTCGGCGGGAAGCTGATGATCTTGTTCTCGAAGAAACTGACCCAGATGATCGCCGCCAGCGGCGAGAGCACCATGACGAAGGCCGCGACACAGCCGCCAACGACGACCGGCCAGAACGATCTGTCCGACAGGGAGCGCGGGACGGGGGAGCGCGAGCCGGCCATGGTCACAGCACTCCGTAGCGCTTCTGCAGCGCGAGGCTGGAGGCGACGCTGAGCGCCAGCGTCACGGCCATCAGCACCAGAGCCATGGTGGCGGCGAACGGCCAGTTGTACACCTTGATCGCCTGCTCGAAGACCTTCGGCGCCATCATCTGGAACGACGGGCCACCGATGAGGACCGGCGTCGCATAAGCGTTCATCGCCAGCACGAAGCACAAGAGGCAACCGGAAAAGATCCCCGGCATGGCGAGCGGAAGGGTCACGCGGAAGAATGCCGTCCACGGCGGCGCGCCCATGGTCTGGGCGGCTTCCTCATAGGTCGTGCCGATGGTCTCGAACACGCTCTCGAGCGAGATCACCATGAACGGCAGCAGCACGGCGATGAGGCCGATGACCACCGCCGATCCGGTGTAGAGGATGCGGACCGGCTCGGCGATCAACCCGGCGGACAGGAGCGCCGAATTGATCAGTCCCTTGTCGGCGAGCAGAACCATCCAGCCCGCCGCGCGCACCGCGTTGCCCATGAGCAGCGGAATGATCGTGGCGAGGATGAGCACCGTCTTCAGGGCGCGGCTCTGGACCCGGCTGATGACGAACGCCGCTGGGACGCCGAGCACCAGGCAGATGGCCGTGCAGCTCAGCGCGACCACCAGCGTGCGGGCTAGGATCATCAGATAGAACGGCTCGCCGAAGAAGCGGGCATAGTTTTCCAGCGTGAAGCCCACGAGGTCCGGGGAAGCGGCATCGAAATGGGCGACGCTGGTGCGGGCCATGAGGACCAGCGGCAGCACCAGCCCCGCCAGCACCAGCGTCAGGCTGGGAAACAGCAGCCAGCCGGCGCCGGAGCGCCGGCGTCGGCGGTCCGTGCCGCCCGGCGCAGGCAGCCCGCCGGTCAGGCTGCCCTCTTCGGTGATGGCCAACGCGCTCACGCCTTGAATTCCTTGTTCCACCACTCGATCCACTGGGCATCGCTCTTCGCCGCATACGGGTAGTCGACGAAATTGAGCTTCGCGATCTGGTCGGCGGTGAATTCGAGGCGCTTGCGATCCTCCACGGGAACGTCGGCATTGTCGGTGGCGACGGCATAGGAGGTGGCGAGAGATATGGCGCCCATGGGCTTGGGCTGGAGCATCGCCTCCAGATAGGCGTAGGCGCCGTCCACGTTGCGGGCCCGCTTCGGGATGCCCGCGCCGAACGAGATGGCGACGGCGCCTTCCTTCGGATAGGACCAGCGCAGGGGCAGACCTTCCTTCTCCCACTGGATGGCGCGCGCGCTGTAGTTCGCCGAGATCCAGATCTCCTCGGCCTTGAACGCCGCCGCGAGCGCCTGGTGGGAAGGATAGAGGCGCGGCTGAACCTGCTTCTTCATCTCCAGCAGGGCGGGAAAGGCCTTGCTCACGTCACCCATGGAGCCGCCATGGGAGAGCGCGGCCGCGTAGATATAGTTGAAGTAGAGCTGGTCGATGATGCCGACGCGGCCGGCATATTTCGGGTTCCACAGGTCGGCGAAGCTTGTCGGCGGCTGCGGAATCTTGGCCGGATTGTAGAGCAGGACCACGCCGCCATAGGCCGCGGGAATGAAATAGGGCCGGCGCAGCTTCTCGATGATGTGACCGGCGCTGGGAATGCGCGACATGTCGAGGGTTTCGAGCACACCCTGGGCGCTCATCTCATAAGCGTCTGCGTCGCTCAGCCAGGTCACGTCGACGCTGGAGCGCGGCAGGCGCCGTTCCGCCAGCAGCTTCGCCTTGCGCTCCGGCACCGGGGCGAGGTCGTGGATGATGCGCATGGCCGAGGCGGCGAAGGCCGGTTCCTCGAACCCCTTGGCGATGCGCTCGTTCCAGTCGCCGCCCCAGTTGGAGACGACGAGCTCGCCGCTCTGCGCGCGGCTGGGGCGGGGCAGCAGGGCGGCGGTGCCGAGGGCGGCGGCGCCGGCGAGAAGCTGCCGCCGATCCATCGGATGACCGAAGATGTTCTGGTGTGTCACGGAGTTCCCCTTAACTTCGCTCTGGATTGACGCAGGCCACGCGCGTGTCTCCGCGCTTCGGCCGGTGGTGGAAAGGCGCGCCGTTCCCCGGCGCCGGTTGTCAGGCCGCGGCCGCAGCGAGCGCGACATTCCGCCGGGATCGGCCGGATAGCCCGCCGTCGCCATGGCCCGCGCCTTTGGCCATCACTTGAGGAGGCGCATCCATGGTGCATATCCTGCACTACAGTAGCGCGTCACACGTCACGTTTTATATGGGCGCGTCACCAGCGGCAAGCGCAAAGTTTATGCAGGGACCAAAGTGCCGAATTTCCGCGCCATTTCAGGCGCCGTCGCCGTTTGCGTTGCTTGCGCGGCGAACAGTGCCGCATTATTGTAGAGCGCTACCAATTGTGCCTCCGGGGCACCAACTGCGGGCGGGTAATGGATCCGAATTTGCGTGAACAGGTGCTGCGGCAGGTGAGGTCGGAGATCATTTCGGGACAAAGCGGCCCGGGTAAGATGTACTCGGTGCCGACCCTGGCGGCCGACCTCGGCATGTCCACGACGCCCGTGCGGGAAGCGCTGCTGGAGTTGGCACGGACCGGCCTCATCGAGCCCATGCGCAATCGCGGGTTCAAGGTCGTGGAGCCGACGGTGGACGATCTGCGCAATCTGTTCGACATGCGCAGCCTGCTCGAGGTGCATGCCGCCGAACTGTTCGCCCTCAAGCCGCGGAAGAAAAAGAAGCTCATCGAGCAGCTCACCGGCCTCGCCGACGCGATCCGTGCGGCCGTGGAGAATGACGATCTCTACGGCTACCTGGAGAACGACCGCAATTTCCACATGGCCTTCATCGGCGCGGCCGAGAATGCGCTGCTCACGGAGATGGCCATGGGCCTGCGCGACAAGATGCGTCTCCACGGCATCTCCTCGCGCGCGGGGCTCGAGCGGCAGGCCGCATCTGTGGGCGAGCATTATCAGCTGACCGCCCTCGCCGAGGCGGGCAACGTGGACGGCATCCGGGAGCTCATGCGGAATCACATCCTCACCTGGGAGCCTATCTTCATGGAGGCGCTGCTGAAGAGCAGGCGAGAGACGAGCGGGACACGGGCCTGAGAACGGGCGCCGGTCGGCCAGGCCCGGCCGTTCTGCCATGAGCGGTTCCATCGCGGCGACAGCCCGAGGGGGTCTCGCGCCCCCGGAGGCTCGGCCGGCCGGATAAAGCACGCCCGCGCGTTCGTCCCCCCGCTCGGTACGGCCCCAGGAATGGGCCGCGTCAGGGACAATGGGGCGCCATGAGAATGCGCGGCATCACCACTTGTGGCGATGCTGCACAGCGGGCATCCAAATAGGCTGAGCCCATCGATCCGTGTCAGCAGCCGCATTGGCCGGCCGACAGCGGGACCGCCCGATGGACCTGGAACAGGCGCTGACCGAAGTGACGGAACGGGTCTTCGATCTGCTCTTTTCGTCCGGCATCGGCGGCTTTTTCATTCCGGATGACACGCAGAAATGGGTGGTGCGGGAGATGCGGCTGGCGGAGCAGAAGAAGACCGGCCTCGACGTCTCGCAATTGTAGAACGCCCCGTGCCGCGACCTGGCGCGGCTGGCGCGGAACCGGGGGGGAACGCACATGACGGCCAAGACCGGGAAGCCGGGCTTCTGGGACAATCTCATCGCGCCGAAGGGCGGCCTGTTCGGCGCGCAGCTCGCCGGCTGGACGCCGGGACCCGGGGCGAAGTCGGGCCTCGGCTGCCGCGTCCTCGCCGACCAGATGGTCGAGGTGGCGCCATCCATCGCGCTCGCCGCCGACGTCTACGTGCCAAAGGCACCCGGCCGCTATCCGGCGGTCATCGCCTTCGCCGCCTATTCCAAGGAACTGCAGGCCGCCGGCGCGCCCACCGGCAACAACGAGACCGGCAGCCCGCCGGTCTTCACCGATCGCGGCTATGCCCATGTGATCGTCACCCGCCGCGGCATGGGCCGCTCGGGCGGCGCCGACGCCGTCTATCTCAACGACACGGACGTCGAGGACCACGCCAAGGTCATCCAATGGGCGGCCGCGCAGCCCTGGTGCGACGGGCAGGTGGTGCTGTTCGGCACGTCCTATTACGGGCTGACCCAGCCGCAGGTGGCGCGGCTTCGACCGCCGGCCTTGAAGGGCTTCTTCACCAACGAGATGTGCACGATTTCTTCCGCCACATCGCCATGTTCGGCGGCGCGCCGCAGCCCGATTTCTTCGCGCTCTGGATGGGCGCGAACTTCACGCCCCTGCAGTTCAGGCTGCGCGTGCCGCCGCTGCTGCGCGCGGCGGTGAGCCACATCACCAACTCGCCCCTGAAGCATGTGTGGTGGCCGCAGCTGAAGAAGCGCATGACGCGGATCATGAGGACCTTCGAGCGGGAGGTGCCGGCGCCCCAGACGCGCCGCCTGTTCGCCGGTCTCATGCTCGACGGCAAGACGCGGGCGACGAGCGTGCTGCCGGCCGGCCCATCCGGCGCGCTTGCCGACATCGAGGTGCCGTTCGTGGTGGTGCAGAATACGGGCTATCTCAACCTGCACCAGTTCGGCGCCTACGATCTGTTCGAGAATGCCGGCACGCCGAAGGATCACCGCTGGCTCATCGTCGGACCGGCGACCTACGACCTGCCCGTCTATGCCTGGCAGATGGAGGCGCTCGCCTTCTTCGACCATCTCGTCTACGGCGCGGACAACGGCTATGCCGCGCAGCCGCGGGTGCGATACTGGACGGAGGGGGCGAAGGACTTTCGCAGCGCACCCGACTGGCCGCTGCCCGGCAGCACGCCGCTCCGGCTCTACCCGGCCTCCGGCGGCGCGGATGCCGACACGCACTGCCTTCACCGCGCCCCGGGGGCGGCCGGGTCCAACCGATGGGCGGCGGTGCCGCTCGGCGCCATTGTCACGGCGGGCTTCGAGGAGGTGGAGACCCAGCGCCTCACCTTCGAGATGCCCGTGGATGAGGAGATGGAGCTGACCGGCCCCATCACCCTGAGCCTCTCCTTCAGCTGCAACGAGATCGATTCCTACGTGGTCGCCCGCACCAGCCTCGTCTCGGCCGACGGCGCCTGCCAGATCCTGTCCATGGGCGCGATCCGCCCTGCCTGCCGCAGGATCGACGCGGCGCGCTCCACCGCGACCGAGATCGCCATCGACATCGATGAGCCCGAGCCGCTCGTGCCCGGCATGCCGGTGACCCTGCGCTTCAGCCTCACGCCGCAGCCCGTGGTGCTGAGGAAGGGCGAGCGGCTGCGCCTCGACATCGCCAGCCGCACCGATCTCCTGCGCAGCGACGTGAGCCACGGGCATGCGCAGTTCGACATGCAGGTGCCGCCCTATTACGCGCGCAACACCCTCCATTACGGACCGGACACCTACATCGAGCTCGCTCGGGCGGGCGATGCCAGGAGCGATCTTCATGTTTGATCCAACCGTCGCGCCGATAACCACCGCTCTGAGCGGGTACGAACTGCTGGCCGACCCCCAGCTCAACAAGGGCACGGCCTTCTCCGAGGACGAGCGCGACGCCTTCCATCTGCACGGATTGCTGCCGCCCCATGTCGCGACCCTGGACGAGCAGATCTCCCGCGCGCTCCAGTCGCTGCGCCAGTTCGAGACCGATCTCGAACGCTATGCCTTCCTGCGCGAGTTGCAGGACATCAACGAAACCCTGTTCTACGCGACGCTGGTCGGGAACCTGGAAGAGCTGCTCCCCATCGTCTACACGCCGACCGTCGGCGCCGGCTGCCAGCAGTTCAGCCGCCTCTATCACAAGCCGCGGGGCCTCTTCCTGAGCATTCCCCACGCGGAGCGGCTCGACCAAATCTTCGCGCAGCCGCGCTTCAACGCGGTGGAGGCGATCGTCGTGACCGATGGCGAGCGCATCCTGGGGCTGGGAGACCAGGGGGCGGGCGGCATGGGCATCCCCATCGGCAAGCTTGCGCTCTATTCCGGCTGCGGCGGCCTGCATCCCGCCACCACCCTGCCGATCCTGCTCGATGTGGGGACCGACAATGCCGACTGCCTCGCCGATCCGCTCTATGTGGGCTGGCGCCACGAGCGGGTGCGGGGGCAGGACTATGACGACTTCGTCGAGGCCTTCGTCTCAGCCGTCATCCGGCGCTGGCCCAACGTGCTCCTGCAATGGGAGGATTTCGCCAAGGGCAATGCGACGCGCCTGCTGGAGCGCTATCGCGACCGGCTCTGCACCTTCAACGACGATGTCCAGGGCACGGCGGCGGTGGCGACCGGCACCTTGCTGGCGGCCATCACTGTCACTGGCGTGCCGCTGACCGAGCAGCGGGTGGCGGTGTTCGGCGCCGGCTCGGCCGGCTGCGGGATCGCCGGCCTCATCCGCTCCGCCATGTGCGATGCCGGCCTGTCGGACAGCGAGGCGTCACAGCGCTTCTTCATGGTCGATCGGGACGGGCTGCTGATGGACGGCATGCCGGGTCTTGCGCCGTTCCAGACCCCCTTCGTGCAGAGCCGGCGGGCGATCGAAGGCTGGACGCTCGACCATCCCGACCAGATCGCGCTCCTCGACGTGGTGCGCAATGCCCGGCCGACCGTGCTGATCGGCGTCTCCGGCCAGGCGGGCGCCTTCGGCGAGCCGGTGGTCCGCGCCATGGCCGCGTGCAACGCGCGGCCGGTGATCTTTCCGCTGTCGAACCCGACCTCGCGCGCGGAAGCGACGCCGGCGGATGTCGAAGCCTGGTCCGAGGGGCGGGCTCTTGTGGGTGTCGGCAGCCCGTTTCCTCCGCTCCTGCGCGACGGCACCCGCTCCAAGGTGGACCAGACCAACAATTCCTACATCTTTCCCGGCGTCGGCCTCGGCGTTCTGGCGGTCGGCGCGCGCCGCGTGACGGACGGCATGTTCATGGCGGCGGCGAAGGCGCTGGCGGAGGCCTCGCCGGCGCGCCTCAATCCGAAGCACAATCTTCTGCCCCCGGTGAGCGCCCTGCGCGAGGTGGCGGCCGAGGTCGCCCTCGCGGTCGCGATGCAGGCGCACCGGGAGGGCGCCGCACCGAACGTCGCGGTCGATCAGATTCAGCAGCGCATCCGCGCCAAGGTCTGGACGCCGCGTTACGTCCCGCTCACCGCAAAGGGGACATGACCGCCGCACCCGCGCCGCCGCGTCGGCGCAGGACTTCTATTGTGCGCAAACCGAATCGAGCCGCCTGACAAAGCCGTCCGAGATGGCGCGGATCGTTGCCGGAGCGGCGAACTCTTCCACATAGACGATGTTGGCGATCAGCGTGCCGTCATAGACCGATACGGAGACATTGGGGAACTTCTTCATCCAGCCCAAGGCATACTCAAAACCGGTCACGGCCAGCCGCTCGAGAGGCCAGTGAAACTGCACCGTCTGGATGTCGGAGACATTGATGGCGACCGGCGCCTGCTGTGGGCTGCCGAATGCGCGCGGATAATTGATGTAGTCGTGAAAGATGCTGCCGTTGGCCAGCCCTTCATGAATATCATCGAAGATGAAACGGGCGATCTCGATCATGGGCCGGTCGAGGTCGGGGACGGGCGTGATGTGACCGGTGATGGCGGTGAAGACCAGTTCGGGGGAAACGTGGGGCTCGAGCCGCCGGCGCATGTCCACCGATGATCGCATGAGAATCCGGCGCGGGTGCCCGTCCGCGACGTCACCTATGGCGAGCGCGAACGCGGCCAGCAGGAGCGCGTGCACGGAAGAGCCGGTTGCATGGCTCGCCGCCTTGATCCGATGCATCGCGTCCGCCCCGATCACGACGCGTTCGAGCCGATGGGTCACCGGGCCGCCATCATGGGGGGCGGGCATGGGAATCTCGGCGAACACCCCGGAATAGGAAGAAGCCGCCACATCCGTTCCAAGCGCCGCCAGGCTGCGGCTCACGGCGTCGTCGACCGGGGTCGGGAACGGCTGCGCGCCGAGGGCCGGCGCCGCGCCGCGCACGACGCAGTCGCACATGTGAGCGAGACAGGAATGCAGCTCGATCAGCGAGGTCGCGTCGGTGATCGCATGGGACGTGAGCATGAAGACATCGAGCGCGTCATCGGCGGCGATGACGTGGATGGCATAGAGCGTCTTTGACGTGTCGAGGTCGGCGTTCAGCAGCTGGGCGTACAGGGTCTCGGCGGAGCAGCCGGCGGCGGGCAACCAGGCCTCGACCGCCGATCGGTCATCGGACCGCTCCACGAAATGCCCGTCCTCGACCACCGCGCGCAGGATTCCATATCGTGCTTCGAGCTGCGCGACGGCCGCCTCGAACTGCGCCCTGCCGATCGTGCCTGAGATGCTGCTGCGGCTCACGACGATCATGCGCGTGGCGATGTAGATCAATTCCGTGGGCGAGGCTTCCCGGTATACGCGCCGACCCGCCGGGCCCAGTCCGCCCGGCGTCGCTTCACTGAGATCATTGGGCATGTGCGGCTCCTTCAAAGAGGTCGGATCGAAACACGCAGGTCGGGGGCCGCTCGGGCGATCCGGGCGCCAGCGGCCAGCAGGTCAAGCTCTTGCGTATCGGGCAGGCACGGCATCGCAGGTTCTTCACCTGCGAAGCGGACGATCCCTGCCGCGGCCATTCGGGGATGGCTTCACGCGCCGGTCGGTCAGCGCTCCGCCACGATCCGCTGGAAATAGGGCACGAGCGCCTGCCAGTCCGCATCCTCCACCTCGGCTGCGAAGGTAGCCGTCCGGCGACCAGCGAGAGGAATTCTCCGGCGTCGGACCGAGGCGGCGCCGCCGCCACGAGCCGGGGAAAGCGCGCGGCGAGTTCGGCCGCCCCGCTTGCGCCGCACGCGGTGAACAGCGGCGTCTCGCCCGCACCGAAAGGCACTTCCCCCGCCTCCGGCCGCACCCGCGCGCCGGCCTTCGCGTCGCCCTGGGACGGGCCGTTGAGCGGGCTGTCCGGATAGCCGATGGAGACTTCCGCCATCAGCCCGGTGATGGCCCGCTGCACCGGCGACAGCCCCATCAGGATATGGGCGACGAAGTCGCGCACATGCTGCAGGGTGTGGTCGGCGAGCGTGCCGATACGGGTCATGCGACCCGAGGCCGCGATCACCAGCGCGCCGACCGGGCGGCGTTCCAGATCATAGCTCTCCAGCAGCGCCGGCGCGCCGGCGAGGCCGCGGATCACGAGGGCCAGCTTCCACGCCAGATTGATGGCGTCCTGCATGCCGGTGTTCATGCCCTGCCCGCCCGCCGGGCTGTGGATGTGGGCGGCATCGCCGGCGAGGAAGACCCGCCCGGACCGATAGGTCTCCACCTGCCGCTCGTTGATGCGGAAGGCGCTCACCCACTCCGTCCCGGTGAGGGTGATGCCCCGGGCCCCGGGCGTCCACCATCTTCTGGAACGCCTCCTGGTCGAGCGCGACCGGCGGCGTTGCGGTCGAGGGGCCGAGACTGGTGATGACGCGCGCGCGGTCGGGCGCCATGGGGAAGAACAGCAGCGGCCCGTCCTCATGCCAGAAGATGGCCAACTGCGAGGAGGGGAAAGGATATCCGCTCAGGTGAAAGTCGCCCTGCGTCCAGTCGAGGCCGAGGGTGTCGCCCTCAAAGTCGAGGCCGAGGTGATGGCGCACGACGCTGTGCGCGCCGTCGCAGGCCACCAGATAGGCATATGGCTCGGTGCGCTCCGTGCCGTCGGGCTCCCGCAGGCGGGCGGAGAGGCCATTCTCGTCCTGCTCGAAACCGAGAAGCTCGACGCCGAGGTCGGGCGTGACGCCGTGAGCTGCGAGGTGACGGCGCAACACGGCTTCGGTGTCATACTGCGGCACCATCAGCGCGAACGGATACGGCGAGGGAATCTGGTCGAGCGACAGCGCGGCCACCGGACGGCCACCCGACAGGATGTTGGCAACGGTGACCTTGTTGCCCATGGCGATGATGTCCGCCGCCGCCCCGGAGCGGTCGAGCAGCTCCAGCGTGCGCGGCCACACCGCGACGGCCCGGGACGTGTGGGTCGCCTCGGGGATCTTGTCGATGATCCGCACCGGGACGCCGTAGCGGGCCAGTTCCAGGGCCATTGTCAGGCCGACCGGCCCCGCACCGGCGATGAGCACCTGCTCCTTCATTCTGTCCTCCCCCTGATGGTGTGATTCGGCCCGCCCGGCGGGACGAGCCTGTCGATCTTGCGTCGATGGCGGCCGTGCCGATGAGGCCGCCTCAGTCCGTGGGCTGGTCGTTCCGGTTGACGGGCGGCCCGAGGAATTCCACGTGCCACTTCAGCCCGAAGGCATTGAGCGCCGCCTGGTCGGGGATGCCGTCGTGCATCACGCCGGCCAGCTCGGTGAAGAAGGCAGCCGCATCAAGCGCCGGAGCCATCAGGATGTATTGGCGCGCGGGCTTGTCGGTGACATTGCAGAAGCCGTGCTCGACCCCGCCGGGAATGCTCACCACGTCGCCCGCTTCGGCATAGAAGCGCTGGCCGTCCGCCTCATAGAGATACCGGCCCTCGATGACCCGGAAGATCTCCGCTTCGCGGTGGCGATGCCGGGGGGGACCCGCGCCCGGCGCATTGATGGTCTCGATGAAGCAGAACTCGCCCGAGCTCGCCGCCGGCGGCATGCGCACGAACAGGTCGAGCCCGATGGCGGGGATCTTGATGGGCGCTTCGGTTCCCTTGGAATGCAGGAAGGATATGGGCATGGGGAGCTCCTTGGGGCTGCGATCCTGATCCTAGTTTTCTTCCTCGAACAGCCAAATCTCGGCGGTGGGCTGCGGCAGGCCGTTAGCGCCTTCGCGCAGGCCGAGGAAGGCGGGGATGCGCCGTCGCCGGGCCACGAAGGCCGCGGCCCGCACTGAGGCCCCCTTTGCGGACCCGGTGCCAGGGACTTATCTCCACCGCGCTCGGGGCGCATCGACAGAACTGGTGATGCGCCCTGTCGTCTCTCGGCGTTCCGGCGTCGAACCGTCCGCGACCATCGGCGCCACCGGGGCCGAGGCCGAACAGATCAAGCTCGGTACAGATCCGCACCGTCGAGGTGAGGAGGTCCGCGCCAGCAGCGATCAGATGTTGAGCCGTTCCCCATGGGCCTCCGTCTGGCGGGCCTGAGGCGCCCAAACTTAGGGCGAGACGAACGACCGTATCGGACCCGCAATCGCGTTCGCGCCATCGAACGGGTCGACTTCGAGGCCCGGAGCGGTGGTGAGCAGGCTGGACTGGGGGACAACGTCTCGCGAAGGGGCGCTTAACTTGAAGCAGCCTCGCGCCTGGCATTGCACTCCCTCCAGCGTCGGGGAGAAACACCTTCCCAATCGCGGAAAGCGCGGTGGAACGAACTGGAGTCGTGATAGCCCAGCAGAAAGGCGATCTCGTCGATCTGCACTGCGTCATTGGCAAGCAGCGTTTGCGACAAATCTCGCCGCGCCTCGGCAAGCAGATCGCGGAAGCTGGTCCCGGCTTCGGTGATCCGCCGCTGCAGGGTACGCTCGCTCATCCCGAGGTCGCGCGCGACATGCTTCAGCTCCGGCCGCGCTGGGCAGGCTGCGCTTCAGCGAAGAGACGACCAGGCAGGCGATGTCCGCCTGGTGGTCCAATTCCTGAAGCGCCGCGCCGAGAACCGGCGTCATCATGGCGATCAGCTCCGGGTTATGGCCGGGGAAGGGCCGATCCAGATCGAGCGCATCCAGGATCAGGCGGTCGGCGTCGGCGCCGAACATGACGGGAGCTTTGAAGTAGGCGCGATAGCGTTCGTCATGCGGACCCGATCGGCGATACTCCACGCGCAGCGGATTGACGCCATGGCCCGTCGCGCGACGCGCGAGTTCGACGATCGTGGCGAAGGCGACATCGACGCTGATGGCCGGCTCCGGCCCGCTCGCATGGACCCAATTCAGGTCGATCACGCACTGGCGTCCCACCTCGCTCATGGTCCATACGGCCGGCGTGCAGAGGCGCTTGTACCGCACGAGCCGCTCGATGCCGTCGCGCAGGTCTCGCGCATAGAAGGCGCAAAGGCTCGGCGGTGGGTGGATGGACGTGTCGGCGTCGCGGATGAGCGTGATCCCGAGCGCGGGCTCCAGATCGAGTGTTTCGAGCGCACGCAGGAGAGCGAAATACTGGTCGGTGGTCAGCATGTGCCCCGGCATCTGGGCGATCGCGGGCAATCGCGCCTGCCGGATCAGCGCCGAAGCGGGAATGCCCCGGGCCTCCAAAATCCGCCAGAAGGCGGACGGGACCTTGATGCGATCGGCCATCTGTCTGGACATCGCGCTCCCCTTCAGCCGACCTGGCTCATGATGATGCGATCAAAGGCGCGATCGCCCAGCCAGGAGCGCAGCGCAATCAGAGAGCCGAACTTGCCCGCCACATAGCGGGTCCGCGGACGACGCGCGGCCACCGCCTTGCCGACCACATCGGCAATCAGCTTCGGCGGCGAGGCCCGGTTGTTACCGTAGCTCGCGCGCGTCGCTGCGGCCACGGCGTTGGTCAGCTTGGCATAGGGCCCCGTTCCCGAGCGCGTCACGAGGCCTTGCGCAACGACATCGCCAAAGCCCGTCTCGATGATGCCGGGCTCGATGATGATGACGTCGATGCCGAGCGGCGCGAGTTCGAGGCGCAGGCAGTCGGACCAGCCTTCCAGCGCGTGCTTGGTCGCGTGATACCAGCTCCCGAGCGGCGTGTAGATTTTGCCACCCATCGAGCTGATGACGACGATCTTGCCGGCCCCCTTGGCGCGCATGGCGGGCAGCAAAAGCTGGGTCAGGCGGGCCGGGCCGAAAACATTGACCTCAAACTGATAGCGCGCCTCGTCCATGCCGATCTCTTCCATCGGTCCGTAAAGGCCGAAGCCGGCATTGTTCACCAGCACGTCAACCCCGCCACGCGCGGAGAGGATTTGGGCGACCGCCGCCTCGACTTCGGGCGCGACGGTGATGTCCATTTTCAGCGCCTGCGCGCCCAGCGCCTCCAGATCCCGCATCTTCTCCACTTGGCGGGCCGCCACATAGACGTGATAGCCGTCGCGGATGAGGCGTTTCGCGATCTCCTTGCCCAGGCCTGAGGAGGCGCCGGTGACGAGGGCCGTCTTGGTGTTGGGGGTCATGGCCTGTTCTCCTTGTGAACGATCACAAGGTAGGCCGCGCCAAAATGCGCCTCAGCGGCAAAACCCGCCATGCAGCCTGCAGAAGGCGCCAAGTCGCAGACCGAACGCGACAGGCCGCAGTGGCGGTTCGGTGCCCAACACCGGTTCAGCAGCGCTTCGCTTGCCTTAGGCGAAATTGCCGGGACATGACGGTCCATTCCGATCGGCAAGAACAGCGTTCCGGCAAGGACATCAAGTGGCCGATCGAAAAGCGGATGGCCGATGGATCCCGAAGCCAAACACCAATTTTATGGGGATTCTATCCCCATAATATCAAGGATTGACTCAGAGCGGGCGGCGGGCTGCGTTCGCTCAGGTGGCGGGCGTGCCTGCCGGCTCGGTCTCCGCCGGCTTGGCCGCCTGCGGCTTGGACTTGGCGATGCGGCCATTGACCAGGCGCGAGAGCACCACGATCACGTCCACCGTCAGGATATAGGCGATGAGCTGCATGCCCGTGGGCTCGGCGCGGTAGCCGACGAGCGTGCGCAGCACGCGGCCCGCCGCGCTGTCGTCGGCCAGCAGCCAGCTCGAATTCCACAGCGGGTCGGCGAGCGACTGGATGAAGCCGGCATCCTGAAGGATGCCCACCACCTGTGCGGCGAGGCCCGCCGCCAGCAGGGTGATGAGGATGGTCGTGACCTTGAACAGGTGCTTGAGCGGGATCGCCACCAGGCCGCGATAGAGCACGAACGACACCAGAGCCCCGCCGGCGAGCCCCAGGGCGGCGCCCAGCGCCACGTCCTGCGGCGTCTCGGCGCCGGTGGCGACGATGCCGTACATGAACAGCACGATCTCCACGCCCTCGCGCAGCACCGCCATGCCCACCACCACGGCGAGCGCGGTGAGCGGCTTGCGGCCCTCCTTCACGTCGCGGCCGACGGCCTTCATCTCGGCCACCATCTCGCGCCCGTGGCTCGCCATCCAGACCACGGTCCACACCAGCATCACCACCGCCACCGAAAGGATCGCGGCGTTCAGCACGTCCTGGCCGGAGCCCTCGAACAGGCCGGAGATCTGGTCGGCGAACAGCGCCAAAAGCCCGGAGCCCAGCACGCCCGCGACGAGGCCGCCGGTGATGTAGAGGCCGCGACCGCGGATGCCCTCGGTGGCGGCGAGCACGACGCCCACCACAAGCCCGGCCTCCAGCACCTCCCGGAACACGATCAGCAACGCGGCAAGCATGGCACGAACCCTCGCGACGCACCCCCACGGGCGGACCGGCGAACCGTGCCGGAACATGAACTCGCCCGGGAGCGGCGGAATACTCACTTCCGCCTGACGAAAAACAGATCGGAGATAAAATTGACCTTGCGGCATCACGCGGAACGTCGCGTGCCCTTGACGAGTCCTACACTGGCGGCCCCGGCCTGTCATCGGCAGGGCGGCCTATTAGATTTGGAATAATTCCAGTTTATAGCGCCTCACACAGCGCAAATGCGTGCCTCTACGCCAAATCCGCATCCCGCATACGCCTGCAACCGAAAAAAGCCGCGCCGATCGCAAATGGGCACGGCGCGCTCGGGCCACGATCATTTGCCACAGGCGGCGCACACCGGCCGACTTCTTCTTCTGAATGCAGGCATGGCGCGGTGAATTCAAACCATAGAACAATTCTATTCTTGTTTGCGCGCCTTGCCGGGCTGGGGGCCTCTCCCTAAGGTCGCGGCGCGGGCAGATTGCGCCCATCGTTTCGCAAACGCGCCATTTTCGAGGAGACCGGTCGATGCGCGTCCACATCATCATTGGCGCCCTTGCCGCAGCGATCGGCGCTTCGGCGCTCAGCGGCCCAGCCGCCGCCGCGGCGCCGAAGCCGCGCGACGTGATCGTCCACTATGCCGACCTGGCGCAGGTCATGTACGAAGGCTCCACGGCCGCCGCCAAGGACCTCCAGGCGAAGGTGGACGCCTTCATCGCCGCGCCGAGCGCCGCGACCCAGACCGCCGCGCGCGAGGCCTGGCGCAAGGCGCGCGAGCCCTACCAGCAGACCGAGGCGTTCCGCTTCGGCAACCCCATCGTCGACGAGTGGGAGGGCAACGTGAACGCCTGGCCGCTTGACGAGGGTCTGATCGACTATGTGGACAAGAAGTCCTATGGCGAGACCTCGGACGAGAACCCGCTCTACAACGCCAACATCATCGCCTCGAAGTCGATCCGCGTCGGCAAGAAGACCATCGACGTCACGAAGATCACCTCCAAGCTGCTGCACGACCTCAACTCGGCCGGCGGGGTCGAGGCCAACGTGACGAGCGGCTGGCACGCCATCGAGTTCCTGCTCTGGGGCCAGGACCTGCACGGCACCGAGAAGGGTGCCGGCGAGCGGCCCTACACCGACTACGACACCAAGAACTGCACGCACGGCAATTGCGAGCGCCGCGCCCAGTTCCTGAAGGTCGCCACCGACACGCTGGTGGCCGACCTCGACGAGATGGCCAAGGCTGGGGCCCGAAGGGCAAGGCCCGCGCCGCTTTGCTCAAGAAGAAGGACAAGGCCGGCCTCGCGGTGATCTTCACCGGCATCGGCTCGCTGTCCTACGGAGAGCTGGCGGGCGAGCGCATGAAGCTCGGCCTCATCCTGCACGACCCCGAGGAGGAGCACGACTGCTTCTCCGACAACACCCACAACTCGCACTATTTCGACGAGGTGGGCATCCGCGACGTCTATTACGGCCGCTACAAGAAGGCGGACGGCACCGAAGTGACCGGCCCGTCCGTCGCCGACCTGGTGCGCGCCGCCGACCCGAAGATCGCCGACGAGATCGACGCCAAGTCCGACGCGGCGCTGGCTGCGCTCAAGAAGATCAAGGACTTGGGCGACAGCGGCGAGATGTATTACGACATGATGCTGGCCGAGGGGAACGCGGCCGGCAACAAGCTGATCCAGGACGGCGTCGACGCTCTGGTGGCCCAGGCCCATGCCATCGAGCGGGGCGTCGCGGCGCTCAAGCTCCAGATCAAGATGGAGGGTTCCGACAGCCTCGACGATCCGTCCAAGGTCGAGAAGAAGTGAGGCCGGCGGGGGTGCGCGGATGATCACGCGGCGGGGTCTGATCCTCGGGGGGGCGGCAGCGGGAACGCTGGCGCTCTCCCCCTCCGCCGCGGGACCGATGCCGCCCGCCGTCGACACCCTGCCCGCCGACGCCCCGGTGCGGCATCTCACACTGTCCGCCGCAGAGATGGACGTGCCGCTGCTGGGGCCGGACAAGCCCGTCACGCGCCATTTCTGCGCCTATAACGGCACGCCCTTGATGCGCCTGCGGGCGCCGCGCGGCACGCGCCTTCGGGTGGACTTCACCAACCGGCTGCCGAGCGCCACCACGGTGCACTGGCATGGCGTGCGCGTGCCCTATCTCTCCGACGGGGTCGCGCCCATCACCCAGGAGCCGATCCCGCCCGGCGCCGCCTTCGCCTATGACGTGCCGCTGCCCGATCCCGGCTTCTATTTCTTCCACCCCCATTGCGACGAGACCGGCCAGGTGGGCCGCGGCCTGGTGGCGCTGCTGCTGGTGGACGACCCGGCCGAGGCCAGGGTGCCGTTCGACCTCGAGCACGTGATCGTGGTGAAGGACTGGCGCCTCGGCGAGGACGGCCAGTTCCTGGAGATGTTCACGGATGAGGGCGCCTCCACCGCCGGCACCTTCGGCACCGTGCGCGCCACCAACGGCCAAGTGGTGCCGCCGCGCATCGCGGCCCCGGCTTTTGGCGACGTGCGGGTGCGCACCATCGTCGCCGATTCCACGCGCGTGATCGATTTCGGCTGCGACACCGAGGATGCGGCCATCCTCGCCTGCGACGGCCAGGCGATCCCGCCGATCCTGCTCGACACGCTGCCGGACGGCATCTGGCGCATGGGTCCGGCCCAGCGGCTCGACGTGCATGTGCGCATGCCGGGGCCAGGCGGCGAGGTGAAGATCTACGACTACCGCACCGCCGAGCCCTATCTTCTCACCACCCTCGTGGCCGAAGACCGGGGAAAGAAGAAGCGCCCGTTCAAGCCGCTGGCCCTGCCCATCGCCAAAGAGGTGCCGATGCCGGACCTCAAGCGGGCGCAGCGGTTCGACTTCCTGGTGCAGACTTCGGCCGGCGCCATCGCCGTCGCCCCGCCGCTGCCGCCCGACGACCCGCTCGCCAAGGCGCTGATCGAATCGGTGTGCGTCGGCGACAGGACCTTCTGGGCCATCAGCCGCAATTCCTGGGGCGCGGGGGCGGACCTGCGCCTGCCGCCGCCGCTGGAGACGCTCAAGGACGGGCAGAGCTACATCCTGTCGATCTCGAACGTCACCAAGCACCCCCACCCCATGCACCTGCACGGCCACATCTTCCGCGTGCTCTCCTCGTCGCGGAAGAAGATGCCGCAATATCTCGCCGACACCGTGCTGGTGGAGCCCAACGAAAGCGTGGAGATCGCCTTCAAGGCGACCAGCGGCAATTGGGTGTTCCACTGCCACATCCTGGAGCACATGGATTCCGGCCTCATGGGCTGGTTCAGGGTGGCATGAGGACGCGGCGCCTCATCGCCGCCGGGTTCGCGCTCGGCCTTCTCCTTTCGGCGCCGCCGGCCGCCGCGCAGGAGGTGCTGGACGCGCTCGACATCAAGATCGGCAAGGCCCTGTTCAAGCGCCCTGGGTGCCGGCGCCGCCTCGACGCGGGGCGACGACGGGCTCGGCCCGCTGTTCGACGCCCGCTCCTGTGCCTCCTGCCATCCGCGGGGCGCCCCGCGCCGCCGCCCCGCTTCGATGCGGACGGCCATCTGGAAAGGGCGCGGCGTGGTGCTGATGATCGGCGCCCCGGACGGCGCGGGCGATCCCCGCAACTTCGCCGGGATCGCCAGTGCCGAGCACCCGCCGGGCTTTTACGGCCCGCCGGACGGCCTCCTGGCGATCAATGCGCTCAGGCCCGACGACCGGCCGAAGGCGCTCGACCTCTCGGCGCTGGGCGGGCGCGTGGAACAGCTCAAGCAGAGCGAGCCGCGCGACCTGCGCGGGGCGGTCCTGCTGGCGGCCATGGTGCTGCTGCTGCTCGATGCCCTGGCGGTGCTCTATCTCTCCGGCGGCCTGTCGCGCCTGCGCGGGCGGCGGGCGGCGGCGGCGGGCCTCGCCGTGATGCTGGGGGTGGGGGGCGGCGACGCTCGGCACCGCGCTCCTGCCGCACGCGGCGCGGGCCGACGACACCTTCGCCGTGACCGCCACGCGCCAGACCCACCTTGCTTATGTCACCACCGGCCGGAGCGAGGTGGACGACATCTCCCGCGCCGGCCTCGACGGGCTGTCCGCCTATCTCGGCCAGCGCACGGCGCTCCAGCCCGGCGCGGCCATGGGCATCGACCTCGCCCGGGACGAGCTGTCCTTCTTCCCGCTGATCTACTGGCCGGTGCTGGCCGACGCGCCGGTGCCGCCGCCGGCGACGCTCGCGAGGCTTGATGCCTATATGAAGCAGGGCGGCACGGTGATCTTCGACACCCGCGACGCCATCGAGAGCACCGGCGGCCCCGGCGCGCCGCTGACGCCGGCCGCCGCCAAAGCTGCGCCGCGATCCTGTCCGGCCTCGACGTCCCCGAGCTGGCCCCGGTGCCGCGCGAGCACGTGCTCACCAAGGCCTTCTATCTGCTGAAGGACTTCCCCGGCCGCTTCACCGGCGGCACCACCTGGGTGGAGGCGCTGCCCCAGGGCGACGAGAGCGACCGCCGCCGGCGGCGCGCGGCGTCTCCCGGTCCATCATCACCGGCAACGACCTCGCCGGCGCGTGGGCGGTGGGCAAGGGCGGCGAGGCGCTGCTGCCGCTCACCCCCGGCGAGCCGCGCCAGCGCGAGTTCGCCTTCCGCGCCGGCGCCAACATGGTGATGTACGTGCTCACCGGCAATTACAAGGCCGACCAGGTGCACGTGCCCGCCCTCCTGGAGCGCCTCGGCCAATGAGCGCCCGCACCCCGGCTTCCGCCCCATGACCTACGGCCTCGCCTTTTCCCCTCTGGTGCCGCTGCCGCTGCTGATCGGCCTCGCCGTCGCCGCTGCGCTGCTCGCCGGACTGCTGCTGTTCTCCCGCACCCGCGGCAGCGCGCTGCGCGCGCTGGCGCTGGCGGTGGGGCTGATCGCGCTCGCCAACCCGTCCCTCACCCGCGAGGAGCGCGAGCCGCTCACCTCGGTGGTGGCGGTGGTGGTGGACGAGAGCGCCAGCCAGTCCTTCGGCGACCGCACCGCCCAGACCGAGGCCGCCCGCGCGGCGCTGAAGGAGCGGCTCGACCGGGTGCCGGGTCTCGAGGTGCGCACCATCGTCGCCGATGCGGCGACGGCGACCAGGACGGCACGCGCCTGTTCTCGGCCCTCTCCGCCGGCCTCGCCGACGTGCCGCCGGAGCGGGTGGCGGGCGCCGTGCTGATCACCGACGGCCGCGTCCACGACGTGCCGGACAATGCCGCGCAGCTCGGCTTCACCGCGCCGGTCCATGCGCTGATCTCCGGCCGGCCGGGCGAGCGCGACCGCCGCATCGCCCTTGAGAAGACGCCGCGCTTCGGCATCGTCGGCCAGAACCAGTCCATCACCTTCCGCGTCACCGACGAGGGCGCGCCGGCCGGCGCCCGCGTGGGCGTCACCGTGCGGCGCGACGGCGAGGTGATCGCCCGGCCCATCGTCACCGCCGGCCAGAGCACCTCCATCGACGTGGCGGTGACCCATGCGGGCGCCAACATCGTCGAGTTCGAGGTACCGCCGCTCGACGGCGAGCTGACGCTGGTCAACAACCGCACCGCCGTCTCGATCGACGGCGTGCGCGACAAGCTGAAGGTGCTGCTGGTCTCCGGCGAGCCCAATGCCGGCGAGCGCACCTGGCGCAATCTCCTGAAGAGCGACGCCAACGTGGACCTCGTCCACTTCACCATCCTGCGCCCGCCGGAGAAGCAGGACGGCACGCCGATCAACGAGCTCTCGCTCATCGCCTTCCCGACGCGCGAGCTGTTCCAGACCAAGATCAAGGATTTCGACCTCATCATCTTCGACCGCTACGCCCAGCAGGGCGTGCTGCCGCAGGTCTATTTCGACAACATCGTGCGCTACGTGCGCGCCGGCGGCGCGGTGCTGGTGGCGGCGGGCACCGACTTCATCGACACCGGCTCGCTCGCCAACACGCCGCTGGACGAGATCCTGCCCTCGGTGCCGTCGGGCGAGCAGACGCTCGCGCCCTACCACGCGCGCCTGACCGAGCCCGGCAAGCGTCACCCCGTGACGCGCGCTTTGCCGGCTCGGAAAGCGATCCGCCCCACTGGAGCCGCTTCTTCCGGGTGATCGACACCAAGGCGCGCTCCGGCACCAGCCTGCTCGGCGCGCCGGGCGACAAGTCGGTGCTGCAGATCGACCGCGTGGGCGAGGGGCGCGTGGCGCTGCTGCTGTCGGACCATATCTGGCTGTGGGCGCGCGGCTATGAGGGCGGCGGCCCGCACATCGACCTGCTGCGCCGGCTCTCGCACTGGCTGATGAAGGAGCCGGACCTGGAGGAGGAGCGCCTCAGGCTCACCGTCCAAGGCCGCGACCTCGTGGTCGAGCGCCAGACCATGGGCGACAGCGTGCCCGCCGCCACCGTCACCACGCCCTCCGGCGCGGTGCGCAACCTCGCCCTTGCCCAGGCCGAGCCCGGTCTGTGGCGCGCCACCACACCGGCCGACGAACTCGGCCTGTGGCGCGCCGCCAACGGGCGCCTCACCGCGCTCGCCAATATCGGCCCGCTGAACCCGAAGGAGTTCGCCGAGGTCACCAGCACGCGCGACGTGGTGGCGCCCATCGCCACCGCCACGGGCGGCGGCGTATGGCGGCTCGCCGACCTCTCCGGCACGGTGCCGCGGGTGGTGCGCGTCTCCTCGGGCGAGCGCCTCGCCGGCGAGGACTGGATGGGCCTGCGCACCCGCGACGTGTCGGTGGTGCGCGGCATCGGCCTGTTCCCGCTGTTCGCGGGCCTCTCCGGCCTGCTGCTCATCCTCGGCGCTCTCGCCGCCGCCTGGGTGCGCGAGGGGCGGTAGGGACCCCCGGCGCAGCAGGGGACAGATCGGTGCCCGAGAGAACGGGGCGCCGATTTTTTTGCCGCGCGAGAAGGCCATTCAGAAATAGGATTTTATTCATAGAGCAGCTTCGGGAGCGTGGCCCGCTGCCGCCTTCGGGCGATCGCCACTTATCCCCGCACCCCTGCGCCGGCCGCATCCTTCCGCCAACGGAAGGTCGGAACGGATCATGGATCAGACCCCTCTCGGCGAAATCCTCGCGCTGCGCTGCGAGCTGGCGGGCCTCAGGGTCATCGTCAAGGGGCTGGCGCTCCAGCGCCTGCTTGCCAAGGCGAACTTCAATCCCGCCCAGCCCCGCGTGCCGGCCGGCAATCCTGACGGCGGGGAGTGGGCACCCGGGTCGGGCGGGGCCGATGGCCGGCGATGACGGCTCGTCGCGGCTGCGCCTCACCATCACCCCGCTGCCGCGGATCGGCGACAATGGTGGCCCGCCCATGGAGGAGCCGCCGGAGATCCCGACGCGGCCCTCATCCCAGCGCGCGCAGTTGCGGGCCGTGGTCCGCGTGGCGCTATGGGCGGCGCGGATAGGGCTGCGGGCAACGCCGCTCGCCGGCGTGCTGATCGCCGCCGAAGCCGCCTATTGGATCTACCAGTACTATCCCTGGATCGAAGCCTATCTCGCCGAGCCGGCGCCGCTGCATGAGTTGCAGAGCGCCGTTTCCACTCCCCAACCGGGCACGGATGTGCATCATATCGTCGAGCAGAGCCCCGCCCGGGCGGATGGCTTCCCGGACGAGATGATCGAGGCGCCGGAGAACCGGGTGCGGATCTCCCGCCTCAAGCATTGGGAGATCACCAGATGGTATGCGACGCGCAATGAGCAGTTTGGGGACCAATCCCCCCGGGACTATCTGCGGGGAAAGGACTGGGACACGCGCGTGCGCGTAGGTCGAGAAAGGCTGATCAAAGAGGGAATTCTCAAGCCATGAAATCCCGCATCCCGCCCCATCCCAGCGTCGAGGAGCTTGTGACTCTCTTCGTTGCGATCGCACTCGAACAGGAAGAGGCCAACATCAACTTCGACACCAGGCGCTTCAACAAGCTTTACGGGCAGATGGACGAGGTGAAGAACCGGCTCAAAGCCATGCCCGGCGACAAGCGCAGCGCCCTCGTGCCGCTGCTTCAGCACCCCAATCTGGAAGTGCGCCTGCGGGCCGCGAAGTCCACCCTCGCGGTGGCGCCAGAGGCGGCGCGGGCCGCGCTCGAGGCTCTCACGAAAATCACCCACACGCCTCAGGCCGGCGATGCCGGCATGTGCCTGTGGGCCCTCGACGAAGGCATCTTCAAGCCCACCTGAAGCGCGCCGCCCGCCCGGGCGGACGGCTTCTCGGACGAGATGATCGAGGCGCCGGAAAACCGGGTGCGGATCTCCCGCCTCAAGCATTGGGAGATCAACAGCTGGTATGCGACGCGCAATGAAGAGTACGGCGGTCAATCGCCGCGGGACTATCTACGGGGAAAGGACTGGGAAACGCGCACGCGCGTGGGCCGAGAGGCACTTATCGACCTGGGAGTTCTCAAGCCATGAAATCCCGCATCCCACAAAATCCAAGCGTTGAGGAGCTTGTGGCCCTTTTCGTCGCGATCGCGCTCGAACAGGAAGAAGCGAATATCGACTTCGACAGCAGGCGCTTCAACAAGCTTTACGGACAGATGGACGAGGTGCGGAACCGGCTGAAGGCCATGCCTGGCGACAAGCGCAGCGCCCTCATCCCTCTGCTTCAGCACCCCAATCTGGAAGTACGCCTGCGCGCCGCGAAGTCTACCCTTGCAGTGGCGCCAGAGGCGGCGCGCGCCACCCTGGAAGCGCTCCGAAAGATCATGCACACGCGCCAGGCTTTGGACGCCGGCATGTGCTTGCGCGCCTTGGACCAGGGCATCTTCAAGCCGACCTGAAGCGCGCCGCCCGCCCGGGCGGACGGCTTTCCCGGACGAGATGATCGAGGCGCCGGAGAACCGGGTGCGGATCTCCCGCCTCAAGCATTGGGAGATCACCAGATGGTATGCGACGCGCAATAGGCAGTTTGGGGGCCAATCGCCCCGGGACTATCTACGGGGAAAGGACTGGGACACGCGCGTCCGCGTAGGTCGCGACAAGCTTATTAAGGAGGGAGTTCTCAAGCCATGAAATCCCGCATTCCACCCACTTCCAGCGTGGAGGAGCTTGTGGCGCTCTTCGTCACCATCGCGCTCGAGCAGGAAGAAGCAAATATTGATTTCGACAGCAGGCGATTCAACAAGCTCTACGGACAGATGGACGAGGTGCGGAACCGGCTGAAGGCCATGCCCGGCGACAAGCGCAGCGCCCTCGTGCCGCTGCTTCAGCACACCAATCTGGAGGTGCGCCTGCGCGCCGCGAAGTCCACCCTCGCGGTGGCGCCGGAGGCCGCGCGCGCCACGCTGGAGGCCCTGACCCGGATCACCCACACGCCCCAGGCCTCCGATGCCGGCATGTGCCTGTCGGCCCTGGACCAGGGCATCTTCAAGCCGACTTGAGGCACGCCGCCCGCCCGGACCGTGGCGGCGCCCCTTCGTTCGAAGAGGCTGCGGCACGAGAGTTGGTCCCCGCCGCACCGGCCGCAGCGACACGGCCGCCTGAGTCTCCAGCGACCGGCCGGAATGCCGTCCGCAGCCCGGAATCACCGCAGCCAGTTCAGCAGCAGCCCGGCGGCGATAGCCCACAGCGCGAGATTGCCCCAGAAGGCGCGCCGCGCCTCGGCGCGGCCGATCCCGTCGAGGGTCGCGGGCGACAAATGCAGGCCGTCGCGGGTCGCCTCGTCCATCTGCTCCACCACGCGGGCGGTGCGCGACAGGAGGACCGGGATGTCGGCGGCGAAGCGGCCCATCTCGCCGATGCCGGCGCCCGCCTGCTGAAGGCGCCCCACCGGGCCGAGATTGGAGGCGATCCACTCCTCCACCACCGGGGCGGAGGTGCTCCACATGTCGAGCTTGGGATCGAGCGAGCGGGCGACGCCCTCCACCACCACCATGGTCTTCTGCAAGAGGATCAATTCGGGCCGGGTGCGCATGTCGAACAGCGCCGTCACCTCCAGCAGCAGCGCCAAGAGGCGCGCCATGGAGATCTGATCGGCCCGGCGCGAATGGATCGGCTCGCCGATGGCGCGGATGGCGAGCGCGAAGTCGTCCACCGAATGGTGCGCCGGCACGTAGCCGGCCTCGAAATGCACCTCGGCGGTGCGGCGCCAGTTGCGGGTGATGAAGCCGTACAGGATCTCGGCCAGAAAGCGCCGCTCCTTGAGCCCGAGCCTTCCCATGATGCCGCAATCCACCACCACGAGCCGGCCCTGGGAATCAACGAACAGATTCCCCGGATGCATGTCGGCGTGGAAGAAGCCGTCGCGCATGGCCTGGCGCAGGAAGGACTGCATGACGATGCGGGCGATGGCCTTGAGGTCATGCCCCGCCGCCACCAGCGCGTCCTTGTCGGAGAGCTTGATGCCGTCGATCCACTCGGTGGTGAGCACCTCGCGGCCGGACCGGTTCCAGTCCACGCGCGGCACGTGGATTTCCGCGTCCTCCTGGGTGTTCTCCGCCAGTTCCGCATAAGCGGCCGCCTCAAGCCGCAGGTCCATCTCCATGGAGACCGAGCGGGCGAGCGTCTCCACCACCGCTTCCAGACGGAGGCGCCGGGCCTCGGGGAAGTTCTCCTCGGCAAAATGGGCGAGGCGGCGGAAGCTCGCCATGTCGGCGCCGAAGCGGCGCTCGATGCCCGGGCGCAGGATCTTCACCGCCACGTCCCGGCGCGTGCCGTCCTCCTCGACCGCCACCGCCTTGTGCACCTCGGCGATGGAGGCGGCGGCGACCGCCGGGCCGAACACCGGGAACACCGCGTTCAGCGCCGCTCGAAGGCGGCGGCGACCGTGGCCTCGGCCACGTCCTGGCCGAACACCGGCATGCGGTCCTGCAGAACCTCCAGGTCCCGCGCCACCGCGGCACCCACCACGTCCGGCCGGTGGCGAGGAACTGGCCGAGCTTCACATAAGAGGGGCCCAGCCGCGACAGGGCCGCCGAGAAGCGCGCCGCGCGGCTGCCGGCGTCGCGCCGGGCGATGATCCGGGCGAGGCGCAGGAACGGGCGCGCCAGAGGCGGCGCCGGCTCGATGGGCATCAGCGAGAGCACGCCCTCGCGCGCCAGCACGTAGCCGGCGCGGGCCAAGCGTGCGGCGTCGGCGATGACGAAGATCACGATGCACCCCCTCGCGCAGGCAGCTCGCGCCCATCAGATGCGGAAGCCCCAATGGAGGGCGACCACGCCGCCGGTCATGCGCATGAAGTCGACGCGGGCGAAGCCGGCGGTGCGCATCAGCTGCGCGAACGCCTCGGCGGTGGGGAAGCGGCGAATGGATTCCACCAAATACTGGTAGGGCTCCGCATCGCCCGCCACCACGCGCCCGAGCGCCGGGATGACGCGGAAGGAATAGGCGTCGTAGACCGCGTCCAGCCCCGGCACGTCCACCTTGGAGAATTCCAGAACGAAGGCGCGCCCGCCCGGCTTCAGCACGCGCCGCATCTCGGCGAGCGCGGCCGGGATGCGCGGCACGTTGCGGATGCCGAAGGCGATGGTGACGGCGTCGAAGCTGCGGTCGGGGAAGGGCAGTGCCTCGGCATTGGCCTCCGCAAACTCCACGCGCGCGCCGAGGCCGCGCTTTTCGGCCCGCTCGCGGCCCACCGCCAGCATCTCGGTGTTGATGTCGGCCACCACCGCGCTGGTGCCCGGGCCGCCGGCCTCGACCACGCGGAAGGAGACGTCCCCGGTGCCGCCGGCAAGGTCCAGCAGGCGGAACGGCCGCGCACTCTGGGGCGGGCGCACCTTGGAGAGCAGCGCATCCTTCCACACCCGGTGGAGCCCGCCGGACATGAGGTCGTTCATGATGTCGTAGCGGCGCGCCACCTTGTGGAACACGTCGTCCACCAGCGCCTGCTTCTCGTCGAGCGGCACGCTGCGGTAGCCGAAATGGGTCTCGGCCGCCTCGCCGGCCGGGGCCGCGTCGGGGAAGGTGTCGGGGGTGGGGTCCGTCATGGTCGGTCCGTCATCGTCCGTGGCGCCGCCTTTGGCGCCGTCCTGGCGCCGCGATCCGTTCGTCGTGGCGGCGGACCTTATCGGATGACGGCGCGCGCGCCACAAGCGCGCCGCGGGGGACGGC
>NZ_JBNFNU010000001.1:0-105894 GCF_057364445.1 Xanthobacter sp. BG11Y11_SDJG | reverse complement strand
CGTCGAGGCGCGGGCCGGCCGGATCGACCGCGTTCACTCGGCCGCCTCCAGGCGACGCGGGCCGGCGCGCCGGATCGGAGGTCGCGCGCCGTCGGACGGCCATCGCCGGTGGGCTGGTAGAACACCGAATAGCGCGCCAGTGCCGTCTTGAAGGCGGCGGCGTCGGCGCCCTTCTCCAAAGCGAAGGCGTCGAAGCCTGCACGCGCCATGAACAGCACCTGGTCCTGGAGCACGTTGCCGGTGGCGCGCAGCTCGCCGGTGAAGCCGTAGCGCTCGCGCAGGAGCCGGGCCTGGCTGAAGGCGCGGCCGTCGCGGAACTTCGGGAAGGCGAGCGCCACCAGAGCGAGGCGCGGAAGATATGGGGCGATGAGGCTCACGTCCTTGTCGTTGGGCCAGACGACCCCAAGCGGGCCGCGATGGGCGGCGAGCGCCGGATCGCCGGAGAGCAGCCGCGCGGCCGAAACGATCGCCGCGCCGCCCGGCAGCGCCTCGCCGTCGGCGACGAAAACGAAGGGATCGGCCGTGACGGCGCCGGACTTAACGAGGGGCATAGGCGCGCTCCTTGAACGGGTCGAGGCCGAGGCGCTCGACGGCGGCGATGAAGGTCTCGGACGGGGACGTGCGCAGTTCGAGATAGGTGTCGACGATGCGCTCCACCGCATCGACGATCTCGCTCTCGGGGATGGCGGGGCCGATCAGCTCGCCGAGGCGCGCCTTGAAGTTGCCCTTGCCGCCGAGCGCGATCTGGAAGAACTCCTCGTCCTTCTTGTCCACCCCGAGGATGCCGATATGGCCCACATGGTGGTGGCCGCAGGCATTGATGCAGCCGGAGATGTTGAGATGCAGCCGGCCGATCTCGGCGGCGCGTGCCGGGTCCGCGAAGCGTTCCGAGATGGCCTGCGCAATCGGGATGGAGCGGGTGTTGGCGAGCGAGCAGTAATCGAGCCCGGGGCAGGAGATGATGTCGCTCACGAGGCCCACATTGGGGGTGGCGACGCCGATGGCGTCGAGCTGACGCCACAGCTCCGGCAGGTCCTTCTGGCGCACGTGCGGGAAGGTGAGGTTCTGCTCGTGGGCGACGCGCACCTCGCCATAGGCGTAGCGCTCGGCCAGCGCCGCGATGGCGTCCATCTGGTCCGCCGTGGCATCGCCGGGCGGGCCGCCGATCGGCTTCAGCGACAAGGTGACGATGGCGTGGCCCGGCGCCTTGTGGGGCGCCACCGCATTGGCGTGCCAGCGGGCGAAGTCGGGGTCTTCGAGTGCCGCCGTGAGCAGCGCCGGGCGGTCATCCAGACGGTCGAAATCGGGGGTCGCGAAATGGGCGCGGACCTGGTCGATGGCGCTGGCGTCGAGCTTCAGGGCGCCGTCGCGGATCGCCGCCCACTCCGCCTCGACGCGGCGGGTGAATTCCTCAAGCCCGATCTCGTGCACCTGGATCTTGATGCGCGCCTTGTAGATGTTGTCGCGCCGGCCTTCGAGATTGTAGGTGCGCAGCACCGCCTCCAGATAGGAGAGCAGGTGCTCCTTGGGCAGGAAGTCGCGGATGGTCTTGCCGATGAAGGGCGAGCGGCCGAGCCCGCCGCCGACGATCACCTCGAAGCCGGTCTCGCCGTCCCGCCGGTGCAGGCGCAGGCCGATGTCGTGCACCTTGATGGCGGCGCGGTCGTGGGTCGCCGCCGTGATGGCGATCTTGAACTTGCGCGGCAGGAAGGTGAATTCCGGGTGCAGCGTCGACCACTGGCGGATGATCTCCGCATAGAGGCGCGGGTCCTCGATCTCGTCGGGCGCGGCGCCGGCCCAGGGGTCGGTGGTGGTGTTGCGGATGCAGTTGCCCGAGGTCTGGATGCCGTGGATGCCCACCCTGGCGAGGTCCGCCATGGCGTCCGGCAGTTCGGCGAGCTTGATCCAGTTGAACTGGATGTTCTGGCGCGTGGTGAAATGGCCGTAGCCGCGGTCGTATTTGCGCGCCACGCCAGCGAGCGCGCGCAGCTGGGCGGCGGACAGCGTGCCGTAGGGGATGCACACCCGCAGCATATAAGCGTGCAGTTGGAGATAGACGCCGTTCATGAGGCGGAGCGGCTTGAACTCCTCCTCGGTCAGCGCGCCCGAGAGGCGCCGCGCCACCTGGCCGCGAAAATCCTCCACCCGCTCGGCGAGGAAGGTGCGGTCGAACTCGTCGTGCACGTACATGGGAAACCCGATCGGTTGCCGCGCGCTCAGAGCGCGCCGGGCTGGAACGACTGCGCGACGGTGGGGCCGGTGGAGCGGATCCGCTCGCGCAGGGTCGCCGGCTGCGGAATGCCGGCATCCGACAGCGCGACGAGGTGGCGGATAGCGCCCACGGCGGTATCCTCGTCCGCATGGGCGATGTCGAGAAGCTGGTGGACCGCCTCGGCGCTGGTCGCCACCTCGGCCTCGGCGAGGCGCTCGGTCCAGCGGCCGCCGCGGCCGAGCCAGACCACGGCGCCGTCGGCAAGCCGGTTGGCGGTGACCACGGTGGGGCCGGTGATCTTCAGCTTGCGCTGGAGGGGGGACGTCATAAGCGGCGCTCCTCGCTTCGTCGCTGCAAACCACAGTTTGGAAGCGTTAAAACATCATCATTTCGTGGAATTTAAAATAAATCGCATCATCCGACTGCGCAATATGAAAATTCACGCTAAAAATTAATGTGAAATGAAGCTGGGCCGACGGACCGTCGGCCCACGACCGCAGCCACCTTGTGGCCCGCTTGCGGCTCGGGCAGCCTGCGGCGCCCGCGGCAGGTGCCGCCGCAGCCCCGAAGCACCGAGGAACGCCGATGTCCGAGAGCCCGTCTGCCGCCGATGCCGCGCCGATCCTGTTCACGGTGGCCGAGGGCATCGCCCGCATCCGCTTCAACCGGCCGGCGGTGCTGAACGCCATCGACGAGCCGACCATCCTCGCCTTCAAGGACGCGGTGGACCGCACGGCGAAGGATCGCTCGGTGCGGGCCGTGGTGCTGTCCGGGGAGGGGCGGGCCTTCCTCGCCGGCGCGACGTGGGCCGCTTCCACGCCGCCGGGCGCGAGGCGCCGAAGGTGGTGGCGGGCATCATCGACCCGTTCCACCACGCCATGGTGGGGCTCGCCTCCCTCCATGCGCCGGTGATCGCCAGCGTGCACGGCGCGGTGGCGGGCGCGGGGCTCTCGGTGATGCTTGGCCGCCGACCTCGCCATCGCCGCGGACGATGCCCGATTCACCATGGCCTATGCCCGCATCGGCACCACGCCGGACGGCTCCGGCACCTTCTCCCTGCCGCGCATCGTCGGCCTGCGCAAAGCGCTGGAACTGGCGCTGCTCAGCGACGTGATCGACGCCCCGGAGGCGCTGCGGCTCGGCCTCGTGAACAAGGTGGTGCCCGTCGCCGATCTTGGCGCCGAGACCGAGGCGCTCGCCCGTCGCCTCGCCGCAGGGCCCACCCTCGCCTTCGGACGCATCAAGCACCTGATGCGCGCGTCCTTTTCCCACACCCTGTCCGACCAGCTTCACGCCGAGCGCGACGCCTTCATCGCCAGCGCCGGAACCCGCGACTTCGCCGAGGGCGTGGCGGCGTTCGTGGACAAGCGCGCGCCAGCCTTCAAGGGCGAGTGAGGGCAGTTCTATTCACGTCCGAAAACCGGTTATTGACCGATCTCACATAGATTCCATAAGATCGGTCAACTAACTCGGAACGTGCTTCTATGACCTCGCGCCTGTCGCCGCTCGTCCGTGACGGCATCCTGTTCGCTTTGTCCTATGTCGTGATCCTGGCGGCGATCCTGTTCGGTTGAGGCGGCCTACCCCGGATCTCCTCGTCACTACCGGCCGCTCCGGCCCCTCGGATGTGTGGCCCGCGCGCATCGTTGAGAATTATTCTTTCCTCGGCGGAACGCCCGCGCGGTCGCGCAGACCCTTGCCGCCCGCCGCCCCGCTGGGAAGCGGGGCCGCGCGGTTGTCGGGCCGCCCGCCCTGCGTGCTGCCACGCGGGGTGCATCTCCTTCGCCTTTGGGCATAATGGCAGGCCGGCCGGGGAGCGCCGCGGGGGAAGGGGTTTTTGCGTGTCGGGGGCCGAGCAGCGCAGCGACGTGTTCGAGAAGGCTGCGGTCGAGAGCGTGCTCGGCGGCTACGAGACCTTGCCCGGCATCCGCGACGAGATGATGGATGCGGACGGCAAGCCGCGCGCCCATTGGGTGCCCTTCCTCGCCGCGCTGGCCGAACTCGGGCCGCAGGAACTGCGCCGCCGCTTCTCCGCCGCCGACCGCTATCTCAAGGATTCCGGCGTCTTCTACCGGGTCTATGACGATGCCGGCGGCGACGAGCGGCCCTGGTCGCTGAGCCACCTGCCGCTGGTGCTCGGCTCGGCCGATTGGGAGACCCTGTCGCAGGGCCTGATCCAGCGCGCCGAACTGCTGGAACTGGTGCTCCGCGACCTCTACGGACCCGCCCGGCTGGTCAGCGAGGGCGACATTCCCGCCGCCGCGGTGGCCGGCAGTCCGGAATTCCTGCGCCCCTTGGTGGGCGTGAAGCCGGTGGGCGGGCGCTATCTGCGGCTTTATGCGGCCGATGTCGGCCGCGGCCCGGACGGACGCTGGTGGGTGCTCTCCGACCGCACCCAGGCGCCCTCCGGCGCGGGCTATGCGCTGGAGAACCGGCTCGCCCTCACCCGCGCTTTGCCGGACGTGTCGCGCGCCTTGCGCATGCACCGCGTCGCCGCCTTCTTCCAGGCGCTGCGCACCTCTCTCCTGAAGCTCGACCGCACCGGCGAGGGGCGCATCGGCCTGCTCACCCCCGGCCCGCTCAACGAAACCTATTTCGAGCACGCGCTGCTCGCCCGCTATCTCGGCTTCCTGCTGGTGGAGGGCGAGGACCTCACGGTGCGCGGCGACACGCTGCATGTGCGCACGGTGGCCGGCCTCAGGCGCATCGATGTGCTGCTGCGCCGTCTTGATTCCGACTTCGCCGACCCGCTGGAACTGAATGCCCGCTCGCGTCTCGGCGTGCCGGGTCTGGTCCAGGCGGCCCGGGTCGGCGGCGTCTCGCTCGCCAATGCGCTTGGCTCGGGCCTGGTGGAGGCGCCCGGCTGCTGCCTCGCCTTCCTGCCGCGCCTCGCCCCAGCGCCTCATCGGGCGCGCCGCTGAAGCTGCCGCACGTGGCCACCTTGGTGGTGCGGCCAGGAGGCGGAGCGCGCCCAGGTGCTGGAGCATCTGGACGAACTGGTTCTGGCGTCCGCCTTCGGGCGGTCGGTGCCGGGCCTTCTGGAGGGCGGCTCGGTGATCGGCGCCGACCTCACCCCCCGCCGCCCCGCCGCCGGCTCGCCACCGTGCTGGCCCGGCGCGGCACGGACGTGGTGGGCCAGGACATCGCCCGCCTGTCCACCACGCCGGTGTGGACCGGCGAGAAGCTGACCCCGCGCCCCTTCATGCTGCGCGTGTTCCTGTGCGCCACCGACCGCGGGTGGGAGGTGATGCCGGGCGGCTTCTGCCGCATCTCCTCGGCGCCGGATTCGCGCGCGGTGTCGCTGCAGAAGGGCGACCGCTCGGCGGACGTGTGGGTGCTGTCGGATCAGGCCGTCTCCGACACCACGCTGCTCCCCAGTCCGGACAACGTGAAGGTGCGCCGCTCCTCCGGCACGCTGCCGAGCCGCGCCGCCGACAACCTGTTCTGGCTCGGCCGCTATGTGGAGCGCGCCGAGGCGACGTTGCGCCTCGCCCGCGTGCTGGTGAGCCGCCTCGCGGAAAACGACGACGAGGGCACGAGCCCGCTGGTGTCGCGCCTGCTCGGCCTGCTCGGCGCCTGGGGCGCCGATGCCGCGCGGCCTCGCGCGGGTGACGCCGGCGCGCTACGCCATCGCCGTGCTCACCCGCCACGACGTGCCCGGCGCGCTGCCGCAGCTGGTGCTCGCCGCGCGCTCGGCCGCCTCCGTCATCCGCGAGCCGCTTCTCGCCCGACGCCTGGCGGGCCCTGGTGGACCTCGAGGCGTGCGTGAACCTGCCGGTGCCCACCGCCCCCTCCGAGGCGGACGCCCACGAGCGGGCGGACGCGGCGCTGCGCATCATCGCCGCCTTCTACGGCCTCGCCTCGGAGAACATGAACCGCCTGACCGGCTGGCGCTTCCTGGAACTCGGCCGGCGCACCGAGCGCGCCATCGGCACCCTGCGATTCGCCCGGACCTTCGGCGAGCAGGGCGCCCCTCAGGGCTCGCTCGATGCCTTGCTCCAGGTGGCGGACAGCCGCATCACCTACCGCACGCGCTACGTGATGATGGAGGCGCGCGGGCCGGTGCTCGACCTGGTCCTGCTCGACCCGGACAATCCGCGCTCGGTGGCGTTCCAGGTGGAGCGCATGGCGGCGCATCTGAGGGTGCTCCCGGGCCGGGACATGGACGCGCCGCCGCCGCGCTGGGAGCGCCTCGTCGCGCGCATGCAGGCGGAGCTGGCGGCCGCCACGTCGGAGAGCTTCGATCCCGCCTGGTTCCAGTCCATGGAGGACCTCCTCATGGAGCTGTCGGACGAGATCTCCGCCCACTACTTCCTCCAGGGCCGTTCCCCGGAGATGACCCTGACCCTGGCGCTGTGAGGCGGGCATGCTCTACGACATCCGCCAGACCACCACCTACACCTACACCGTGCCCGTGCGGGTGGCGCGGCAGGTGCTGCGCATGACGCCGGTGGACCGCGCCGGCCACCAGCACGTGATCGCCCACATGCTGGAAATCCTGCCCGATCCCGCCGAGCGCGAGCAGGGCACCGACTTCTTCGGCAATGGCGTGACCTGGGTGACGCTCGACGCGCCGCACGACCATCTGCAGATCTCCACCCGCAGCCGGGTCGAGGTGGTCTCCACGGCCTTGCCGGAGGCGGCGGCGACCCCCACGGTGGAGGCGGTGCGGACCGAGGCGCTGGAGATTCCCGATCTGTCCGCCCGCGCGCCCTGCCACGGCCTGTTCGCCTCGCGCGCGGTGCCGCTCGACGGCGAGATCACGGACTGGACCGCGTCGAGCTTTTCCGGCGACCGCCCGGTGCTGGAGGCGGGCATCGAGCTGATGCACCGGATCAAGGACGGCTTCGTCTACGAGCCGGGCTCCACTATCGTCACCACGGCGCCGCACGAGGCGTTCGCGGCGCGGCGCGGCGTGTGCCAGGACTTCGCCCAGGTGATGATCGCCGGCTTGCGCGGCATCGGCCTGCCGGCGCGCTACGTGTCGGGCTATCTGCGCACCGTGCCACCGGAGGGCCAGGCGCGCCTCGAAGGGGCGGACGCGACCCATGCCTGGGTGGAGCTGTGGTGCGGGCGGGAGGCAGGCTGGATCGGCCTCGACCCCACCAACGCCATCCCCGCCGGCGACGACCACATCATCCTCGGCATCGGCCGCGACTATGCGGATGTCTCGCCCGTGGACGGGGTGGTGGTGGCCTCCGGCGACCACATCCTCTCGGTGGGCGTGGACGTGATCCCGGTGATGCGGTAGGGGCGGCCACCCGCCTTGCGGTTCATGGCGCCGTCGCCGCGATAGCTCTTCCCCGCCGCCGCCGCCCAACCGCCGTCGCCCTTTTCACCGCCGTCGCCCTCCGGCTTGACCGGAGGGCCCATCCTGCGGCCGGGCGCATGGCGGGGAGGGGGCAGGGATGCTCCGGCCGAGCCGGAGCATGACGGCTTCTGGGGCTATGCCCCGGGCTTACTGCGCCGGCCCCATCACCGCCGTCGGCAGCCAGGTGGCGATCTCCGGGAAAATGCACAGCAGGATGATGCCGAAGATCATGGTGATGACGTAGGGCAGCGAGCCCCACAGCACCTGCTGGGTCGGCACCTGGGGTGCGATGGCGTTCACCACGAACAGATTGAGGCCCACCGGCGGGGTGATGAGGCCGATCTCCATGTTGATGGTGAGGATGACCGCGAACCAATACGGGTCGAAGCCCGAGGAGACGACGATCGGAAACAAGAGCGGCGCCGACATGACGATGATCGCCACCGGCGGCAGGAACATGCCGGCCACCAGCAGGAACACGTTGATGATGCCCATGAGCACCCAGCGGTTCACCTCCAGGCTGGCGATGGTGGAGGCCACGGTCTGGGTGATGAACAGCGACGACAGCGCGAAGGCGAACAGCTCCGCCGAGGCCATGATCATCATGATCATGATGCTCTCGCGCATGGTGGACGAGAAGATCTCGATGATCGGCTTCGGCCGGAACAGCCGGTACATGATGATGACGACGCCGAGCGTCAGGAAGGCGCCCGCGCCCGCCGCCTCGGAGGGCGTCGCCACGCCGCCGTAGAGCACGTAGAGCGTGCCGACGATGATGATGATGAAGGGCGTCACGCGCGGCAGCGCCGCGAGCTTCTGGCCGAAGGTGAAGCGGGTGCCCATGTCGTCGAAGCGGAAGCCCTTGCGCTTGCAGTCGATCAGCGCCCAGGTCATGAACATGGCGGTGAGCATCAGCCCCGGCATCACGCCCGCCAGGAACAGGCGGCCGATGGAGGTCTCGGTGGCGATGCCGTAGACGATCATCGTCACCGAGGGCGGGATGAGGATGCCGAGCGTGCCGCCGGCGCAGATGGAGCCGGTGGCGACCGAGGCGGGGTAGCCGCGCTTCAGCATTTCCGGAATGCCCATCTTGCCGATGGCGGCGCAGGTGGCCGGGCTCGACCCGGTCATGCCGGAGAAGATGGCGCAGGCGCCGATGTTGGACAGGACGAGGCCGCCGGGCACCCGGTTCAGCCAGCGGTCCAGCGCCTCGTAAAGGTCCTTGCCCGCCGGGGTCGCCGCCACCGCCGCGCCCATCAGCACGAACATGGGGATGGAGACGTAAGCGAGGTTGCCGATGCCGGCGAACATGGTCTCGGCCAGCACCTCGAACACGCCGATGCCGTTCGCCACCAGGAGGCCGGCGATGGCGGCGAGCCCGAGCGCGAACGCGATCGGCATGCCGGTGGCGAGCAGGAGCAGCAGCGTCCCGACGATGAGGAAGCCGGCGGTGGTGGGGGAGAGCGCGCTCATGGATGGGCTCCGAAGCCGTCCACGCCCTTCAGGCGGCGCAGGATCTCGGCGATGTATTGCAGCGTGAGCAGACCGAAGCCGATGGGCAGCGGCAGCAGCGGCACCCACAGGATGATGGCGGCGGCCGAGGAGGTGCGCCACTCGTTCACATAGGCCTCGTGGAAGAAGATGTAGCTCGCCACCGTCATGGCGATGGCGAACAGGAGGCCCAGCACGGCGCCGATCAGCCCCAGCACGCGCTGCACCGGCGGGCGGGCCATCAGTTCAATCACGTCCACCCCCACATGGCCGCGGGTGAGCAGCACATAGGGCGCGCCGAGGAAGATGGCGGCGGTGGCGGAGAAGATGACGAAGTCGGTCTGCCAGATGGTGGGCGCGCGGAACACGTAGCGCAGGAAGATCATCTGGCAGATGATCAGCATGGCCGCCAGCAGCATCAGGCCGGAGGCGATCCCGGCGATCTTGGACAGCGTGTCCACGGTCTTGAGGTAGAGGCGGATCATCGGTTCTGCTTTCGCAAAGGGGTCGTCGGTCTTCGGGGATGCGGTTGCGCGCGGTGCCCCGCGCCGCCGTCATCCCCCGGCTTGTCCGGGGGATCCACGCCGGAACCGAGCACGGCCATTCGGCATCCCTGCGCGCCACCGGTCACCCCGGCCGCCGGGTGGATGCCCCGGACAAGCCGGGGCATGACGGCCGGAGTGACCTGGGAGGACGAGAAGGCCCTCAGCCCCTCACTGGACGGCGAGCGCCTTCTTGATCAGCTCGTCGCCGCCCTTCACCTTCTCGGCGAAGTTCTTGTAGGCGCTCTCCTGCGCCACCTTCAGCCAGGCGTCGTAGTCGGCGGCCGACATCTCGATCACTTCGACGTTCGCCTTCTTGTAGGTGTCGATCAGCTTCTGGTCGCCCTTGCGCACTTCCTTCGCGAACCAGTCCTGGGCCTTCTTGCCGGCGGCGAGGATCGCCTTCTGCTGCTCGGGCTTCAGGCGGTCGAACACCTGCTTCGACATCAGCACCGGCTCGTACATGAACCACAGGGCGTTGCCGCCGGGCGCGGTCAGGCACTTCACCTGCTCGTAGAGCCGGTAGGAGACGAAGCTCTCCGAAGAGGTGTTGGTCGCGTCAAGCACGCCGGTCTGCATGCCCGAGTAGATTTCCGACGAGGGCATGGAGGCGATGGAGGCGCCCGCCTTGGCCAGCATCTGCTCGAAGGCGGGGCCGGCGGCGCGCGTCACCTGACCCTTGATGCTGTCCGGACCGGTGATGCAGTTCTTCTTGGAGGCGAAGGCGCCGGAGAGCCAGGCGTCGGCGATGACGACGGCGCCCTGAGCCTCGATGATCTTCTTGATGTCCTTCATGAAGTCGGAATCGTTCAGGCGCTCGGCGCGGTCGAAATTGCGCACCAGGCCCGGCATCAGCGTCACCGAGAATTGCGGCACGCGGCCGGAGGCGTAGTCCAGCGGGAAGGACGACATGTCGAGCTGGCCCTTGGTCAGCGCGCCCCACTGCTCGTTCGGCTTGTAGAGCGAGGCGCCGGGGAACACCTGGATCTTCAGGCCGACATTCGCCGCTTCCACGTCGCGGGCGATCATCTGCACCATCTCGTCGCGCGGGTCGCCCTTGCCGCCCGGGAACTGGTGCGAGGCCTTCAAGGTGATGTCCTGCGCGAAGGCAGGGGTCGCGAGCGCGACGGCGGCGCCGGCGATGGCGGCGAGCGCGAGGCTGCGCGCGCCCGGATTGCGGTGCGTCTTCATTGGGTCTTCCTCCCTGCGGCCGCGCCCTGGGCGGCCGGTTTGACGTTGCTTCCTTCCGCCGGGGTTTTCTCCCGATCGGCGCCCCTCCCTTGGCGGGGAGGGGCCTGCTTGTGCAGTCCTTGACTTACGCGACGTTACGCTACGTTACGATAGGTGTCCTTGTAGGTCTCGCGCAGGATGTTCTTCTGCACCTTGCCCATGGTGTTGCGCGGCAGTTCGTCAACGAAGAACACCCGCTTCGGCAGCTTGAACTTGGCGAGGCGGCTCTCCAGCGCGGCATGGACCTCGGCCTCGGTGAGGCGCGCGTCCTTTGTGCGCACCACCACGGCGGTCACGCCCTCTCCGAAGTCGGGATGCGGCAGGCCGATCACCGCGCTTTCCAGCACGCCGGGAATGGCGTCGATCTCGCCTTCCACTTCCTTCGGGTAGACGTTGAAGCCGCCAGTGATGACGAGGTCCTTGCCGCGGCCGACGATGTGCACATAGCCGGCGCCGTCCACCTTGCCGAGGTCGCCGGTGATGAAGAAGCCGTCGTGGAACTCGCTCGCGGTCTTCTCCGGCATGCGCCAGTAGCCCTTGAACACGTTCGGGCCCTTCACCTCGATCATGCCGATGGCGTCGGCGCCGAGCACCGCGCCGGTCTCCGGATCGGTGACGCGGATGTCCACGCCCGGCAAGGGGAAGCCCACCGTGCCGGCGATCCGCTCGCCGTCATAGGGGTTGGAAGTGTTCATGCCGGTCTCGGTCATGCCGTAGCGCTCGAGGATCGCCTTGCCGGTGCGCTCCGCGAAGGCGCGGTGGGTCTCGGCGAGCAGCGGCGCGGAGCCGGAGACGAACAGGCGCATGTGCGCGGTCGCGTCCTTCGTGAGGCCGGGCTGGTCCAGGAGGCGGGTGTAGAAGGTGGGCACGCCCATGAGGCTGGTGGCGCCCTTGCCCATGAGGGCGAGCGCTTCCTTGGCGTCGAACTTGGGGCAGAAGATCATGGACGCGCCGGCCAGCAGCACCACGTTCGAGGCCACGAACAGGCCGTGGGTGTGGAACAGCGGCAGGGCGTGGATCAGCACGTCGTCGGCCGTGAAGCGCCAGTAGTCCTTCAGCGTCTGCGCATTCGACAGCAGGTTGTCGTGCGTGAGCATGGCGCCCTTGGCGCGGCCCGTGGTGCCGGAGGTGTAGAGGATGGCGGCGAGGTCATCCGCACCGCGAGCCACATCCTCGAAGGTGGCGGGCAAGGCGGCGGCGGCCTCGGTGAGCGAACCCTTGCCATCGGTGCCCAGGGTCTCCACCGCCGGGACGCCGAGCTTCAGCGCCAGCGCCTTGGCCTCGGCGGCGATCTCGGGGCGGCAGACGAACACGGTCGGCTCGGCATCGGAGAGGAAATACTCCACCTCGTTCAGCGTGTAGGCGGTGTTGAGCGGCAGGTAGACCGCGCCCGCGCGCACCGCGGCGAGATAGAGCGCGAAGGCCGGCCAGGACTTCTCCACCTGCACCGCCACCCGGTCGCCCGGCTTCACGCCGCGCGCGACGAGCAGGTTGGCGAGCTGCGCCGACAGCGCGAGCGCGTCGCCATAGGTCTCCGCCCCGCCGGCGGGATGGATGGCGAGCGGCTTGGCGGTGTCGGGGATGGCGGCGCGGATGGCGCCGAAAAGATGGTTGCTCATGTTCTTCTTGTCTCAGGGCAGGGGAACGAGGGCGCGCGGCGCGGCATCCGCGCGCAGCAGTTTGCGCACCGCCGGGTTCGCCACCACCTCGCCTTTGCCGGCGAAGGCCTCGTGGTTCTTCTCGATGTCGGACAGCACGTAGCGGTAGTTCACCATCAGGCCGGCGGCCTGGGCGATGCCCTTGGGCGAGAGGTCGCCCATGGGATTGATGCGCTCCAGCCGCGCGCCGTTGCCGAGGTGGAAGCGTGCCACCGGGTCCAGCGGCTTGCCCTTGCTGGTCTTGGCCACCAGGAAATAGCAGGCCGCCGCCGCGCTGAGCGCCGGGGTGATGTCGGCGCGCACCGCCTCGTTCTGCACCCAGTCCGGATCGTCGAGGGCCTTCAGCGCCTCCTTGTCGGCGGGGGAGAGCGCGCGGGACTCGTCCTGCTTGCGCTCGGCCTCCAGCCAGGCGCGGAAGCCGGGCACCGGCGAGAGGGTGACGAAGGTGGTGAGCGAGGGAATCTCGCGCGAGATCTCCTCCACCACCTGCTTGATGAGGAAGTTGCCGAACGACACCCCGCCGAGCCCGCGCTGGCAGTTGGAGATGGAGTAGAACACCGCGGTGGTGGCCTTCTCCGGCTCCAGGTGCTCGCGCTTCTGGTCGAGGATGGGCGCGATGCCGGCCGGCGGCTCCTTCATGAGGGCCACCTCGACGAAGATCAGCGGCTCGTCCACCAGCGCCGGGTGAAAGAAGGCGTAGCAGCGCCGGTCCGGGCTGTCGACGCGGGCGCGCAGGTCGGCCCAGTCGCGGATTTCGTGCACCGCCTCGTAGCGGATGATCTTCTCCAGCACGCTCGCGGGCGTGGACCAGTCGATGCGGCGCAGCACGAGGAACCCCCGGTTGAACCACGAGGAGAACAGGTGGCCGAAATCCCGGTCGACGCTCGCGAGGTCGCGCCGGTGGGCCATGGCGTCCATCAGGTTCTCGCGCATGCGCACCAGAGCGAGCGTGGCGCGGGGCGCGAGGTTGAAGCGGCGGAACAGCTCCTGCCGGCGCGGCTCGGAGGCGGCGTGGAGTTCGGCGACGGCAGCGTCGGAGCCGGTGCGGCGGAAGCTCTCGATGGCCGCGTCGAGGCGCGCGCGGTCCGGCCCGAACTGCTCGGCGAGGCCCTCGAAGAAGGCGATGCGCTCGCCCGTCTTCATGCGGCCGTAGCGGTCGAGGATGTCGGTGGCGAGCGCGACGCCGGAGGCCTCGCCCTTGCCCGAGAGCAGGTCCTCGCAGCGCTCGACCAGGGTCGCCGCCTTGGTGGCGCCGCTCACCCGGCTGTTGCGGTCCAGCAGCGCGCGGCCGCGGTCGGCGATGGAGGTGAGCAGATCACCGAAGAAGGAGGTGTTTGCGTTCATGGCCGTGCTCTCATGGCCGTGCTCTCATGGCCGTGCTCCCGCTGGCGTTCCGCCGGTCCGCGGCGCCCATGGGAGCGGCGACGGGCGCGGAAGGCAAGGGGCAAGGCTTGGCGCATTTCCGCCGGACCGTTCGCGCCAAGGGCTGCCGCCCCGCACATCTGCATCGTCCTGAAGGGGGTGAACGGTGTGCGCATGACGGACCTGTGATCACATTCCTTCCTCATGAAGCCGTACACTGCATGCGCTGTCAATCGTCATGTATACAAATTTTTTCCTCTTGCATTTTTATGGGCATCTCCTTCCCTTCCAGTCAGGAGGCGGCGGTGCGCGGAGAGCAGACCCCAAGGCTCCGGGAGGCGCTGGAGGACGACATCGTCGCCGGCCGCCTGCGGCCCGGCCAGCGGCTGGACGAGGTGAGCCTCGCCGAGCGCTTCGGCGTCTCGCGCACCCCCATCCGCGAGGCGCTAATCCAGCTTTCCGCGTCCGGCCTGGTGGATATCCGCCCGCGGCGCGGCGCCCATGTGACGCTGCTCGGCCCGCGCGAACTGGTGGAATCCTTCGAGCTGATGGCGGAGATCGAAGCCTCCTGCGCCCGCCTTGCCGCCGCCCGCATGGGCGCCGCCGACCGCGCCGCCATCGCCGCGGCCCATGCCGAATGCCGCGAGGCGGTGGCCGCAGGCGACGATGCCGCCTACTACCCGGCGAACGCGGTTTTCCACGCCGCCATCTATGCCGCCACCGGCAACCGCGTTCTCGGCGCCGAGGCGCTGCGCCTGCAGCGCGCGCTCCAGCCCTATCGCCGGCTGCAGCTGAAGGTGCCGCGCCGCATGGACGCCTCGTTCGCCGAGCACGAGGCGATCCTTGAAGCTCTGTTCGCCGGCGACGGCGCGGCCGCCGCCGAGCGCGTGCGCGCCCACGTTCTGGTGCAGGGCGAGCGCTTCATGTCGCTGATCGCCGCCTTGGAGCAGGAGGAGGACGCCGCCCGCGCCGGGTGAGGGGTGCGCGTCCTGCGCCGAACGGCGCATCGACAGGCGCGGCCGTCGGGCCTATCCCGCTTCCCGGAGCCGGCACCGCGTCCCCTTGCCGCCCATGGCGGGGCGCGCCACAGTCCGGCCAAGCAAGAACGGGGAGGGCACCCATGGCCGAGGCGGATCTCACGCAGCCTTATGACTATGTGATCGTCGGCGCGGGGTCCGCCGGCTGCGTGCTCGCCAACCGCCTCTCAAATGACCCGAACGTGCGCGTCTGCGTCATCGAGGCGGGCGGGCGGGACAATTGGGTGTGGTTCCACATCCCGGTCGGCTACCTGTTCGCGATCGGCAATCCGCGCGCCGACTGGTGCTTCAAGACCGAGCCGGAGCCGGGCCTCAACGGGCGCCAGCTTTCCTATCCCCGCGGCAAGGTGATCGGCGGGTCGTCCGCCATCAACGCCATGATCTACATGCGCGGCCAGGCGGGCGACTACGACCACTGGCGCCAGCTGGGCCTGGAAGGCTGGGGCTGGGACGACGTGCTGCCTGTGTTCAAGGCCCACGAGGACCATTTCCTCGGGCCGAACCCCTTCCACGCCACGGGCGGGGAATGGCACGTGGAGTTCCCGCGCGTCACCTGGCCGCTGCTGGACGCGGTGCGCCAGGCGGCCGCCGAGGACGGCATTCCGCCCATCCCCGACTTCAACACCGGCGACAATACCGGCTCGTGCTATTTCCACGTGAACCAGAAGACCGGCCTGCGCTGGAGCACCGCGCGCGGCTTCCTGAAGCCCGTGCTCTCGCGCCCCAATCTCGACCTCGTCACCGCCGGCCACGTGGAGAAGGTGATCCTGGAGGATGGCCGCGCCGCCGGCGTGCTGGTGCGCACCAAAGACGGTGCGCGGAGGATCAACGCCCGGCGCGAGGTGATCCTGGCCGCCGGCGCCGTCGGTTCGCCGCAGCTCCTCATGCTTTCCGGGCTCGGGCCGGCCGGGCACCTCTCGGAGATGGGCCTCGCGGTGGCGCGCGACATTCCGGGCGTCGGCGCCAATCTCCAGGACCACCTGCAATTGCGCACGGTGTTCAAGGTGACGGGCGTCGGCACGCTGAACGAGCGCTACCACTCGGTGTTCGGCAAGATGGGCATGGGGCTCGACTTCGCTTTGCGCCGGCGCGGGCCGCTCACCATGGCGCCCTCCCAGCTCGGCCTGTTCACCAAGTCGTTCCCCGACAAGGAGCGCGCCGACCTGGAATTCCACGTGCAGCCGCTTTCGCTCGACAAGTTCGGCGATCCGCTGCACCGCTACCCGGCCTTCACCATGAGCGTGTGCAACCTGCGCCCGGACTCGCGCGGCACGCTGCGGCTGAAGAGCCCGGATTTTGCCGCCGCCCCCGCCATCGCGCCGGCCTATCTCTCGGCCGAGGAGGACCAGAGGGTGGCGGCCCAGTCGCTGCGCATCGCCCGGCGCATCGTCGGCCGGCGGCGCTCGCGCCGTTCCGCCCGCAGGAGACCGTGCCGGGGCTTCAGATCGCCGATGCGGACGAGGCGGGCCTGCGCCGCGCGGCGGGCGATGTGGGCACCACCATCTTCCACCCGGTCGGCACGGCGAAGATGGGCCTTGAGAGCGATCCCATGGCGGTGGTGGATGCGCGCCTCAGGGTGATCGGCGTGCCGGGCCTTCGGGTGGTCGATGCCTCGGTGATGCCCACCATCACCTCCGGCAACACCAACTCCCCCACCGTGATGATCGCCGAGAAGGGCGCGCGGATGATCCTGGAGGATGCGCGATAGCGCCGCCCGCGCGCGGCGCAGATGCGAACGCCGCATGTGCGGCGAACCCTGTCGCCACGGGCCTTGCAGGGTCCGCAGACCCTCTTTCGCGCACGCCGCCACACGCGGGAGCGCAGACACGGAGCGCAGGATGACCGAGGCCATGCGGTTGAGCGTTCCCCTGAATGCCTTGCGCGCCTTCGAGGCGGCCGCGCGCCATCTGTCGATCAAGGACGCGGCGGGCGAAATCGGCGTGACGCCGTCCGCGGTCAGCCACCAATTGCGCATCCTCGAGGAAGCGCTGGGCGTCGAGCTGATGCGGCGGGTCGGGCCGCGGCTCGAACTGACCGAGACCGGAAAGGCGCTGGCACCGGAGCTGACGGTCGGGTTCGGCCACATCATCGAGGCCGTCGGCGCCCTGAAGAAGGAGCGCAAGGCCGGCCCGCTCCGCCTGTCCCTGCTGCCCACCTTCGCGGTCCATTGGCTGTCGCCGCGGCTGACCCGCTATCCGTTCGCGCGCGCGGGGTTCGAGCTGCTGATCTCGACCACGCAGACGGCCGTGGACCTGAGCGCGGGCGTCGCCGATGCCGCCGTCCGCCATGGTGGTGGCGTCTGGCCGGGGGTCGTCTCCGAACGGCTGTTCGAGGAGACCGTCGGTCTTCTGGGGCGGGCGGATTGGCTCCGGCACGGCGAGGCGGACTTGCGCGCGGCCATCGCGCGGACCAATCTCTTCCTCTCCCAGCATCGCCGCGAGGATTTCGCGCGCTGGAACGGGACGCTGCCGGGCGGGCCGGTGACGCCCGCGGCGATCACGATCGTGGACTCGGCAGGCCTCGGCCTGAAGGCCGCCATCGACGGCGCCGGCCTCACGCTCGCGGGCCTGGAGATCGCGGGGTGGGACATCGCGGCCGGGCGGCTCACCCCGCTTCTCGGCCACCGTGTGGCGGGCCATGGCGGCTATTATCTGTGCTATCCGCCCGCGCTCGATCGGGACCGCCGGATCCGGAACCTCAGGGCCTGGATGCAGGCCGAGGTGGCGAAGGGGGCCGCCTGCTGAGATTTCGTCAGCCAAGGATGAGCCGTTCTCCCGCCCGCAAGAGCCGGCGGCAGGGCCTTCCGGCAAGGACGAGATTTTCTCAGCTTGGGGAGAGAGCTTCTCACTCCGGTTCGCCGCCGGGCCTCACTAGCTTTCGCCGGGCAGGGCCACCAAGCGGGAGAACGCCATGAGTGCACACATGCGGCCGGAGATCGGCGGCCCGGTGGGTCCGGACGTGGAGCAGCGGATTCTCGGCAGCTTCCAGCGGCAGGGGCTCATGGCCCATCTGGGCGCGACCATATCGGAGGTTCGCCACGGGCTCGTGACCATCCGCATGCCGTTCCGCCCGGAGCTGTCGCAGCAGCACGGCTATTTCCACGCGGGCGGCACCTCGGCGATCGCGGATTCGGCCGGCGGCTATGCGGGCTTTACCCTCTTTCCCGAAGACAGCTCGGTCCTCACCGTGGAGCTCAAGGTCAATCTGCTCAATCCGGCCCAGGGCGACGCGCTGGAGGCGGTCGGCAAAGTGGTCAAGGCCGGAAAGACACTCACCATCTGCCAATTGGAGGTGTTCGCGGACAGCGCCAAGGGCCGGTCCCTCGTCGCCATCGGCCAGCAGACCCTGATCTGCATGGCCGGCCGTCCCGATGTGCCGGCCGAGGGCCGGCACGGTGCGCGTTGAGCCTCATGGCGCACTGCGAACGCGCGCTGCGTCATAGGCCTGCATGTGGGCCAGGCTGACGCGCAACAGAGGGGCGGTCAGGCCCGCCGCCCGCGCGCGGGCCAGCATGTCGCCCAGGATATGGTCATGCTCGGTCGGGCCATTGCGCATCATGTCGCGCAGCATCGACGCCGTCCCCGCCGAGCCGCGCTCGGTGAGCGAGGCAACCATCTGGGCCATGGCCTCGGGGCGCGGCGGGTGGCCGCTGGCCGTCGCCGTCGCGGCGCATTCCGCCAGCATGTCGCGCAGGATCGCCTCGCCTTCCTCGGCTAAGAGAATGGCGCCGACGGGTGCCCGCATCAGCGTCGTCATGCCGGCATAGGTGGCGAGGAAGGTGAACTTCTCCCACATGTCCTGCACGACTCCTCGCTGAGGACGGGTGCGAATCCCCCGCGCTCCAGCACCTCGTGCAAGGCCGCGGCGGCCGGGACCTGCGCCGATGTCCGCGCGCCGAGGACGAACCGCTGCAACCTGTTCAGATGCTGGATCTCTCCGGTCTCGGACAGGGACACGCCGATATGGCACAGCCCTCCCAGCACGCGCTCCCGGCCGAAACGGGCGTCAAGACGATCGAGCTGGCGCACGCCGTTCAGCAGCGGCAGGACGAGCGTGGCCGGCCCCACCGCAGGCGCGATGGCGTCCATCGCGCCCTCAAGATCGTACGCCTTGCAGGCGAGCAGCACCGCATCGACCGGAGCGTCCGCCGCCGTCAGGGTCGCCACCGGGATGCGCAGGTCGCCCAGCGGACTGGTGATGACCAGCCCGTGGCGCGCCAGCCGTGCGGCGCGCGCCGGCCGGACCAGAAAGCGGATGTCGACCCCGGCCGCGGCCAGCCTGCCGCCGAAATAGCCTCCGATGCCTCCGGCCCCCATCACGAGTATGCGCATCGCGGCTCTCCCTCTCTCGCAGATTATCCACTATAGTAGAGAGTGTGCCGGTGCAATGCGTTGGCTTGTTCGCGCCGCGTGCTGCCGGTAGGTTCGGCGGGCGGAAGCGAGCACCCGGCGGAGGCGCGTTGCCCAGACAGAGCGAACCCCGAGCGCAAAGCGACGATCCGGCCGCCGAAGAGGCGCACCTTGCCGCCAATCTCCGCCGGATGCGCCAGGAGGCCAGGCTGACATTGGACCAGCTCGCGACGCTGTCCGGCGTCAGCCGCGCCATGATCTCCAAGATCGAGCGCGGCGTGTCCGTGCCGACCGCCACCGTGCTCGGCAAGCTCGCCGGCGCCCTCAAGGTCAGCCTTTCGCACCTGCTGGGTCGGTTCCAGCCCCGTGAGCCGCAATTGGTCAGACGGGAGGACCAGTCGATCTTTCGCGATCCGAAAACCGGCTTTCAGCGCCGCGCCTTGTCGCCGCTGTTCGCGGACGGCGCCGTGGACATCGCCTTCAATTGCCTGCCGGCGGGGCGCGCCGTCTCGTTCCCGCCCCATCACGCAGGCATGGAAGAGTATCTCGTCGTCCAGGAGGGGACGCTGAAGGTGGTTCTGGAGGACAGGTCTTTCAGTGTGTCCGCGGGCGACACCCTGTTTTTTCCCTCCCATTGCGGACATGAATTTCGCAATGAAACCAACGAGCAGGTTTCATTCCTGATCGTCATTGATGATCGCTCGAAGCGATAGGTGCGCATGTCACAGGGCGAAGCCGTGGCGCCGCCCGTCGTCTGGGATTTCGCCCGGCCGTCTGCGGCCTCCTCTGCCGACAGGGTCGGCGAGCGCCGCGGCGCAGGATGTCGAGGGAGCAGGAGATGGGTGCGCGCACCGCCGACACGTCCGCCGCCCCGCCGCCGGGACCGAATGGCGCGGCGCCTGACGCCATGGCCTTTCCCCTCAAGGCCCTTTTGGTCGGAACCGTGAAGCCGTTCGGCCCCGGGCGGCGTGCCCAGCGGCATCGCCAAAGCAGCCGGTGGCCGGCCCGGTCCATCTCGGGCGCGAGGGCTTCGCCGGCGACGGCCAGGGCGACCGGCGCCACCATGGCGGGCCGGACAAGGCCGTGCATCACTACCCCTTCGACCACTATGCCGCCTGGACGCGGGAGATCGGGCCGCGCGCCGTTCTGGAGCAGCCGGGCGCCTTCGGGGAAAACCTGTCTTGCGCCGGGATGACCGAAGCGGACGTGGCCCTCGGCGACGTGTTCCGGCTCGGCGGCGCGGTGGTCGAGGTGTCCCAGGGCCGCCAGCCATGCTTCAAGCTCAACCACCGCTTTGCCGTGGCCGACATGGCCGCGCGCGTGCAGCGCAGCGGGCGGACGGGGTGGTATTACCGCGTGCTGGAGGAGGGCCGCGTCGCGCCGGGGGACAGCCTCGTGCGCCTGGAGCGGCGCGCGCCCGACTGGCCCCTGCAGCGCCTCTGGCGGGTGCTCTATGTCGACCGGCTCGCGCGCGACGAGCTTTCCGCCATGGCCGCGCTGCCCCTCCTGCCCGAGAGCTGGCGCCGCCTTGCGGAGCGACGCCTCGCCACCGGGCGGGTGGAGGACTGGAACCGGCGCCTGTTCGGGACCTCCGGCGGGAGGCGAGCCGTCGGGAGCTAGGGGTTCCGCCCGCAGCGAAAGCGCCGGCAGATCGGCCGGCTTCGGCTCGACCCGGCGCCCTCACCAGCCGCCGCGCCCGATCCATGCCTCCATCATCGCCATTCGGTCCCAGCCCCAGAACGGCTCGCCATCGACAAGGAAGAAGGGCGAGCCGAACACCCCGTGGGCCACCGCCTGCTCGGAGATGAGTTTCACCTTCTGCTTGATGTCGGGCGCGACGGCGTCGGCGGCGAGCGCGACCGTGTCCAGGCCGAGCGCGGCGGCGACCGCCAGCACATGCTCCAGGTTGCCGCTGTCGATGCCGCGGGTGAAATAGGCATCGAACAGCGCCCTCGCGAAGCGCTTCGCCGCCTCCGGGTCCTGCTTGTCGATGAGATAGAACACCCGGGTGGCCGCCAGCGCCACCGACGGGTGGTGATCCGGCAGCGCGAACGGCACGCCCCGCAGCCGCGCGATGCGGTGCCAATCGGTCCTGGCGTAGTCGCGCTTGAGCGGGGTCGAGGACAGGCCGCGCGCACCGGTCGCCTTGAACGCGGTGCCGAGCGTGTAGGGGCGCCAGCGGACCGGCCTGCCCACCCGGCGGCCGAGATCCTCGATCTCCAGCGCGGCGAAATAGGCATAGCCGGACGCGAAGTCGAACCAGAAGTCGATGGGCCGCTCACCGGTCATGGTTCCCTCGCATGCACGCCGATCACCTGCGGCCGCCTCGCATGCGCGGCCCTCTTGCACGGTGATGTTCAGCGCTCGTCCTGCCAATAGTCGACCCGGCTGTCCGCGCGCACGGTGATGTCGACGCGCCGCGCCGCCTTGTCGCCGCCGGGGGGCGCTCCGGCAAAGACCGTGATCTTGCCGGAGTCGGGATATTCGAGCACGTCGGGCTCGTGCATGGTGCTGACGGCGAGATATCTCAGGGGCTCGTCCCCTTCGGCGACCAGCTGGTGCGCGGTTTCCGCCCCGCCGGCCGGGCACACGATCACGTCGCCGGGGGCGACCGGATACGCCCGTCCCCCATGGCGCAGGCGGCCGCGGCTCCCAGAATGACGAACAGCTCGTCGTTGGCGTGGTGGCAGTGGTAGGGCCAGGCCTTCTTGCCGGGCGGAACCTCGATGTAGCGCGCGCCCAGGCGCCTTGCCCCCAGCGGCGCCGCCACGGCGGCAAAGGCCGCCTCGAACGTCTCGCCATGGGACTGTCGCGCGAGCGGCAGCTCACGAAGCTTCACGACTGGACCCATGACACCCGCCCCGCCTCTCCCGCCATCCAGGCGACGAGAAAAGGCCGGGCTCGCCGCCGGCGCAACTGAAGGCTTCTCACGTCATGCGGAGGGATCCTCATTCGACAGTGCCGCCGCTGCATCGCGACGATCGGCCGGGGACGGGGAGCGGCGGGCGGGGAACGCGACGCGCCGTCGGCGGCACGGTGGCGCAGCCGCAGGCGAGACGCGCGGAACGCCCCCGAAGGGCGCTCGCCAACCGTCTGATTGTCTTGAGAGAAACTGGAGCGGGCGAAGGGATTCGAACCCTCGACCCCAACCTTGGCAAAATTGGGGACAGGGTTTTCTGGGGTTTTCCTCAGTTGGACTGACTTGTAAAAGTCAATATTATTCAGTGAGTTATTGATACTCGCCTTTCTGACATGGTATGAGATTTTCCGTCAAGGTGGTCACCAGGTGGTCACCAATTTCGATGGTGTCGGCCGATCGAAAGGCACGGAAATGACGAAGGAAAATGCCGTAAGGCTTACAAAAAGGTAGTCGATGGCATCGTCTCGAACGATGAGCGTCGTTTCGTTTGGGATAGTGAGCTATCCGGGTTTGGTGTCCGAGCAGACCCCAGCGGATCAAAGACGTTCATCATCAGATACCGCGCCAATGGCGGCGGGCGGAACGCTCCCAAGCGGTTTCAGACGGTCGGCCGCTATGGAAATTTGACCGTCGACGAGGCACGCAAGAAGGCGAAGATTCTGCTCGGCGCAGCCGCGAAAGGTGAGGATCCTGCCGGCGAGCTTCAGACAAAGCGTCGCGAAATGCTGATGGCCGAGCTGGTCGACCTTTATGACGAAGAAGGCTGCTTCGTTCAGCGCGGCATTCGGCAGGGCGAGCCCATGAAGCCCCGCACCAAGGCTTACACGATCGCGCGTCTACGACACCATGTTGTGCCGCTGCTCGGACGAAAGCGTGTGTCGGAGGTTGGCGCGGGCGAGATCGAACGCTTCGTGCGGGATGTGACCAACGGCAAGACCGCCAAGGATGAGAAAATCGGGTTCCGCAAACGCATCATCGTTCGCGGCGGCGAGGGAGCCGCACGGAAGGTCGTAAAGGATCTCTCCGCCGTTTTTAGCTTTGCTGTGCGGCGCAAGATCGTGTCTTCCAATCCTTGCGACATCGCTGCTGTGAAAAAACCGACAACAGGCGCGATAGGTATTTGACGCTCGAGGAGATCGGCCGTCTCGGCAGGGCATTCGACGCGCTGGAACAGGAGGGCGTCAACGCCAAAGCATTGAACATTGCACGCCTGTGGGCATTGACCGGCTGTCGTCGCGACGAGATTGCCGCGCTGCGATGGAATGAGGTGAGTTTCGAGCACGGCCTTCTCGTTTTGGACGACAGCAAGACTGGAAAGTCCATTCGGCCGCTTGGCGCGGCTGCAATCGTGCTGCTGCGTGGCATGACAAGGAAGCCGGGTTCCGACTTCGTATTCCCGGCGGAACGGGGAGATGGCCATTTTCAGGGAACAAAGGGCGTTTGGACTAAGGTTGTCGCGAAAGCGGAACTACCTGGCGTTACCCCCCATACGCTGAGGCATACGATGGGGTCCACCGCCGTCTCCTATGGCGAGGGTTTGCCCCTGACAGGAGCCATCCTTGGCCATGCTAATGCACGCTCGACGGCTATCTACGCGCATGTGCAACATGATCCTTCGCGTCGTGCGGCTACTCGGATTTCGGGAAAGATTGCTGAGGCACTGGCGGGAAAGAACGAGACACCGGCTCAGAGCGGGCAATCGGGTGCATATGAACACCAGACCATAGAAAGTGAAGTTGCCTAGCCTGGTTGTCATGGCGCTTCTCCTTTCGCTGGCTGTTTCCTCGCGTCCAGCTTCCGATCGAAGCTGCGCATGACGCTCCTCACCGAAAGAAGACGTATTTCGTGAGGGCAGCGATCACCAGCACCAAGACGAGGATGCCGATCAGGCCGGCAAGGCCCATGCCCCATCCCATGGATCCCATCATGTCGTGCATCATTGGAACCTCCTCTCATTTGGCGGCAGCCTTGAGGCCGGCTGGCCCCTGTTCGATTGCCCTCTCGTCGGCGGTGACGGTCCGCGGCAACCGCCAGCCTTTGATCAGTCCATAGACAGCGGGGATCACGACCAGCGTCAGCACCGTCGACGACACCATGCCGCCTATCATCGGCACCGCAATGCGTTGCATCACTTCCGAGCCCGTGCCGGTGCTCCACAGGATCGGGACGAGCCCGGCCGTAATGGCGATGACCGTCATCATCTTCGGCCGGACGCGCTCTACAGCTCCGAGCATGATCGCCTGGTAGAGGTCGGTCCGGGTGAAAGGCCGCCCTTCCGCCACCCGCTCGGCCTTCAGCTCCGCCATCGCCTGTTCGAGATAGATCAGCATGATGACGCCGGTCTCGGCGGCGACGCCGGCAAGCGCGATGAAGCCGACCGCCACGGCAACAGACATGTTGAAGCCGAGCCACCACATCAGCCAGATGCCGCCGACCAGCGCGAAGGGCAGCGATAGCATGACGATGAGCGTTTCCGTCAGGGCCCGGAAGTTGAGGTAAAGCAGCAGGAAAATGACCAGCAGCGTCACCGGCACGACGATCTTCAGCCGCGCTTCGGCGCGCTGCAGATATTCGAACTGGCCGCTCCACGAGACGTAGGTTCCGGGCGGCAGCTTGACCTCGTTCGCCACCGCCGCTTGAGCCTCCGCGACATAGCCGCCAAGGTCGCGGCCGGCGATATCGACGAAGACATAGACCGCGAGCTGGCCGTTCTCGGTGCGGATCGAGGTCGCGCCGCGCGTCAGCTCGACCTTGGCGACTTCGCCGAGCGGCACCGTGCCGCCGCCCGGCAGCGGCACCTGCACGTCGCGGGCGATCGATTGCGGATCGCTCCGGAAGTCGCGCGGATAGCGGATGGTCACGCCATAGCGCTCGCGCCCCTCCACCGTGGTCGTCACCGTCTCGGCCCCGAGCGCGGTCGCGATCACGCTCTGGACGTCGCCGACGGCCAGGCCGTAGCGGCCGAGCGTTTCCCGGTCCGGCACGATGTCGAGATAGTAGCCGCCGATCACCCGCTCGGCATAGGCGCTGGACGTGCCCCGCACGGACCGCAGCACCCGCTCGATCTCGCGGGCACTCTGTTCCATCTGGCTGAGATCGGTGCCGAACACCTTGACGCCGACCGGCGTACGAATGCCGGTGGCAAGCATGTCGATGCGAGCGCGGATCGGCATCGTCCAGGCATTGGAGACACCTGGGAACTGCAACGCCTGGTCCATCTCGGCCTTCAGGCTGTCGATGGTGACGCCGGGCCGCCATTCGCTCTTCGGCTTCAGATTGATGATGGTCTCGAACATCTCGGTCGGGGCCGGATCGGTCGCGGTCAATGCTCGCCCCGCTTTGCCATAGACCGAGGCCACCTCCGGGAAGCTCTTGATGATCCGGTCCTGCACCTGCAGTAGCTCGGCGGCCTTGGTGATGGAGATACCCGGCAAGGTGGTCGGCATATACATCAACGTGCCTTCGTCGAGATTCGGCATGAACTCCGAACCGAGCTGGCGCGCCGGCCAGAGCGTCACCCCGAGCACGATGAGGGCGATGAGGATGGTGAGCGTCTTCGCCTTGAGCACGCCGCTTATGACCGGCCGGTAGACCCAGATCAGGAAGCGGTTGATCGGGTTCCTGTGCTCCGGGATGATCCGGCCGCGCACGAAGACGACCATCAAAGCCGGCACCAGCGTCACCGACAGAAGGGCCGAGGCTGCCATGGCGAAGGTCTTGGTGAAGGCGAGCGGGCCGAACATCCGGCCTTCCTGCGATTCCAGCGTGAAGATCGGCAGGAAGGAGACGGTGATGACGAGCAGGCTGAAGAACAGCGCCGGACCGACCTGGCTCGCCGCCTCGATCAGGATCTCGACCCGCGGCTTGTCCGGTGACGCGCGCTCCAGATGCTTGTGGGCGTTCTCGATCATCACGATGGCGGCGTCGATCATGGCGCCCACCGCGATGGCGATGCCGCCCAGGCTCATGATGTTGGAGCCGAGCCCGATCGCCTTCATCGCCGCGAACGCCATCAATATGCCGACCGGCAGCATCAGGATCGCGACCAACGCGCTGCGCAGATGCAGCAGGAACACCACGCAGACCAGCGCGACGATGATGCTCTCCTCGATCAGCGTCCCCTTCAGCGTCTCGATCGCCCGGTCGATCAATCCGGAGCGATCATAGACCGGGACGATCTCGGCGCCTTTCGGCAGGCTGGAGGCGATCTCGGCGAGCCGTGCCTTGACGTTCTCGATCACCGTCAACGCATTGGCGCCGAAGCGCTGCAGCACGATGCCGCTGGCGACTTCGCCCTCGCCATTGAGCTCGGTGATGCCGCGCCGCTCGTCCGGTCCGATCTCGACGCGGGCGACATCCTTCACCCGCAGCGACACGCCGCGGTCGGTCTTCAGCACCACGTTCTCGATATCGGCGACGCTGCGGAGATAGCCCCTGCCGCGCACCATGAACTCGAACTCGGAGAGCTCGACGGTGCGCCCGCCGACATCGGTGTTGCTCGCCTTTACGGCGTCGCGCACCTTGTCGAGCGGGATGCCCAGCGCCCGCAGCCGGTTCGGATCGACCACGATCGAATATTGCTTCACGAAGCCGCCGACGCTGGCGACCTCGGCAACGCCCTCCGCCTTGGAGGCGCCGAAGCGGATCACCCAATCCTGCAGCGAGCGCAGCTCGGCAAGCGTCATCTCCTTGGCGACGACGGCGTATTGGTAGATCCAGCCGACACCGGTCGCATCCGGCCCGAGGGTCGGGGTGACGCCCGCCGGCAGGCGCTGCGCGGCGGCGTTGAGATATTCCAGCACGCGGCTCCGTGCCCAATAAGGATCGGTGCCATCCTCGAAGATCACATAGACGAAGGAGACGCCGAAGAAGGAGAAGCCGCGCACCACCTTCGATTTCGGCACTGTCAGCATGGACGTGGTGAGCGGATAGGTGACCTGGTCCTCGACCACCTGCGGGGCCTGGCCGGGATAGTCGGTGTAGACGATCACCTGCACGTCGGAGAGGTCGGGGATGGCGTCGAGCGGCAGCGTCTTCAGTGCATAAAGCCCGGCAGCGACGGCGAAGGCCGTACCGACAAAACCAGCACGAGGTTGCGGGCGGACCAGCCGATGAGGCGGGCGATCATGGCTGTGCCTTCGCAGGTGTCAGGCCGCGCAGCGCCGCCTTCAGATTACTCTCGGCGTCGATCAGGAAATTAGCCGCGACCACGACTCGGTCGCCCTCGGCGAGGCCGTCGCGGATCTCGGTGAAGCCTTCGCCGCGCAAGCCGATCTTCACCGCGCGCGGCTCGAACCGGCCTTCGCCGCGGTCGAGGATCACCACTTGCCTTGTGCCGGTGTCGATGACGGCGTCGTCCGGCACGGCGACGACTGGAGCGGCAGCGCCGGTGCCGATCTCTACCTCGGCGTACATGTTGGGCAGCAGCGCGCCGTCGGGATTGGCGATCTCGATCCGCACTTTTGTGGCCCGCGTGGCTTCGCCGACCTGCGGGTAGATCAGCGACACGCGGCCACTGAGGCTGCGTCCCGGTAGGCTCCGCACCCCTATCGTGACCGGCGCGCCAAGCCGAACGGCCCCAAGATCGAACTCCGGCACATCCGCCAGCACCCAAATGGTCGAGATGTCGGCAAGGCGGAACAGCACATCGCCCGGCGCCGCTTTCATACCGTCGACGACATTGCGTTCGAGCACGATGCCATCGCTCGGCGCCCGCCAGATCATCGACAGCGGCACCTTGCGGGTGCGCTCAATGTCGGCGATCGCCTCGGGCGGGAGGCCGAGATTCTCCAGGCGTTGGCGGGCGCCTCCGAGAGCGCTATCGCGGCCGCCGCTATTGAGATCGGTGAGGAGTTGGGCGCCGGCGGTGGCGATATCCGGCGCATAGATCCGGAGCAGCATCTGGCCCTTCGTCACCCGGTCGCCCGTGGTGACGTCCGCCACCTCGTTGATGAAAGCGTCGCTCCGCGTTGCAACCACGGAGACGCGCCGCTCGTCGAGCTGGACCATTCCCGGCACCCGCACCAGCCTGCCGACGACACGCCGCCCGACCAGCTCCGAACGCACGCCCGTCCGCTGCAGCTTGCCGAGCGAGACCTTCACGACCGTACCGTCGTCGTCCTCGCCCTCGTGGACGGGGATGTAGTCCATCCCCATCGAGTCCTTCTTCGGCACCGGCGAGGTATCCGGCAGACCCATTGGATTGCGGTAGTAGAGGACGCGCCGCGGGCTCGCCACCTCGGCCATCACTGGCGGCTTGTCCTCGAAGCTCACGTCCTCGCCGGCGCGAACGGCGCGGAATGCCCGGCCGTCCTCGGTCTGGCGCGGGGTCGCCGAATAGGCGGGCTTGCCGTCGGGATCCTGATAATAGATCACGGTTCCCGTGCCGGTCGGTTCGGCCACCGCCGGAATGCCTGCGGCATCGAACAACTCGCGAAGGCCGGGCGCGGGTAGACCCCGAACGCCGGCCCAATAGCCTCCGACCCCCGCCGCCGATATGGCGGCGAGGGCGAGGCCCGTAAGGGCGATCCGTTTCATGGCGTGGCCTTGAGGACCAGCTTGTTCTCGATCGTGCCGGTCTCACCCTGGATCTTGGCGCCGAGCGAAAGGCGCCAGCCGCCAGCCATCATCAGATTGGCCTTGAAGCGATAGACACCCGGCTCGGTCGACGGGAGAGCCTCGATCGGCGCTACCATCGTCTCCATGCCGTCAGGCGCCATGTCGATTCGGGTCGCGAAGATCACCGCGTCGGGAACCGCCTTGCCGGATCGTTTGTCGACGAGCCGGACAGCGACGATGGCGCCGTTGCCCTGCTTGATGTCCGTCTGAACGAGCCGGAACTCGTAGTCCGTGATGTCGGCACGCGCCGTCGAGAGGGCCGCCACGGAAAGCGCGGCCGCGAGCGCCGCCACAGCGGCGCGCTTCATAGAAGAAGTTGTCATGGTCTGAAAATCCCAGATTGATCGGAGCACCGTGCGCATGGCCCGGCGTTGCGCGGCCTACGGCCACGCGCTCTCGGCCGCCCGAGTCTCGCTGGGGCGGCACGAACCGGCGCGCAAACGCCGGCGATGTTCTAGGTTCGCGGAGGTCGAGCCGGAGGCTCTATCGAGAGTGCATCGCCCATGGCGTCACTGCCGGGGCGGATGGCATCGCCCTCGGCCCGCAGAACGAAAGCCAGGCTTGAGAGCATCGGCCCGACCGAGAAGCACTTGGCCATGCACAATGCCATCAATGGGCAGGTCTTCTGGCAGTCCGGAACGGCCGGCTTGTCTGGGCAGCATGGCATGTCGTCCGGCATCGCGGACATGGACATATCGGAGGCCGCCGCCATCGCGGGGCCGCTCACCGGCGCGGTGAACGGTCCGGCAATGAGCCCCACGATCGCAAGGATCGGGAGCAACCTGCGTAGCCAAGGGGCGACCTTCATGCAGCGCAACATGTCATAGGCGACGCATTTTGGGAACGCGAGCAGCGGTACGGAGTTGTCACAGGTTCGTGGCAGATGGACGTCACTGCCATTCTCAGGATGAGGACGTGCATCGCGAACGCACGCGGCCGGCGAAGAAAAGGCATCGGAACCGCCGTCGCCGGATCACATGTCGGGGATGGTCACACGGAGCGAAGCAGGATCCCCACCAGCGGTAGCCGCAAGCGCAAAGAGACCATGCCATACGAAGAGAGCTGGGAGCGTGGCCGCTCGACGGAATCCGCAACAGGTTCTTCGGCGAAGCGCCGCAACGGCGAAGCTACCGGGCTCAATCACGGAACTAGCCGGAGAGACGAACCACCGACGGATGGCGGATTCACATCGCCGGTAAGCCCAAACAGTAGATTGTCGAGTTCTGCCTCAGGGATATCCAAGCGGGCCGCAACGTGCCGGCGCGTCACGCCTTCCCGCCAAAGTTCGGTAAGGACACGCTGCCATATTGCAGATCGCTCCGGTGGAAGGCCGTCAGGCTCGTTGACGCCGAACCGCTTGTTTATCTGGATGCAGAATGTCCGGTAGTTCCAATCGGAGATCCGGCCGATCCGGTGGAGGCGATGCGCAAGCGCAGCGACGGATACGCCCCACCGCCTCTTTGCGAGCACCAATTGATCGAGGCTTCGGACGAATGGGATCGTCGCCACGACGTCGTCGTGAGGCATCAGGAACGACGATGCAAACGCATGTGCCTCGAGTTCGGCAGCGCGCCCTTGATTGGGACCACCATGCTTGTGCAAGACAAGGTGCGCCAGCTCATGAGCAGCGTCGAACCGACTGCGCTCCGTGGTCTTGAAGGTGTTGAGGAAGACATACGGCTCGCCATCGTGCCAACAGGAAAAGGCATCCACATTCTTCGTGTTCTCGGCCAGCGAGAAGACGCGGACGCCCTTCGTCTCAAGCAGCTTGATCATATGCGAGATCGGCCGTTCGCCGATCGCCCAATGCTGGCGCAGCGCACGTGCGGCTCCAGCGGGATCGCGTTCATGGCTGAGGTCGAGCAGGTCTGGCTGCGGCAGAACGAACCGTTCCCGCACCCAGGCTGACATCTCGAAGGCCAGTGAGCCAGCCGCGAGCGCCGCATCGCGCTCTCGCGCCGACATCGCCGTGAGGCTCCGGAAGCTGGCGGCATCAGCGCTGATCGGTGCCGCGTCGTCCCGGAAGAAGAACTCCCGCGGGAATCCCAGCGCGCGCACCAAGCCGTCGACCGTGTCTTCATCCGGAACCTGCTGCCCGTTGACGACACGCGACAGGGTGACCGGCGATATGCCGGCTTGCTCGGCGAGGGCCTTGGCGGTCAACCGCTGCCGCTTCCGCGCGAGCTCCATTCTGCCAATGTTGAACATGGCCTAGCGACGCAGAACAGCAGGCTCGAACTCGATGCCATCCGGACGATCGCTATCAAGGATGGCATCCGCCGGCCATTCACCACCACCGAGGATGAAGATGCGCTCGATAAAGCCCTCGAAATTGCCGCCGGAAATACCTGAAGGCAGCGACAGCTCGGCGCGGACATCATCACCTTGAACCGACACGCAGAAGAACCATACGCCGGTCCGGAGTTCCGCCAGCCCCTGATCCCGCACCGCTGACATCTCTTCCTCGGGGAACAGCCCGGCCTGTCCCACCGCAATGATACGGTCGGCGCCGGAGCCTTTCCCGGAAACCGCTTGCGGCTTGTGCAACTTGTCGGCGGCAAGGTCGACACTTTGATAGACCACCTTGAGGGGGCTATCCGGATGCTTGACGGATTCGACGTTGTTCTCGCGATAATTGACCCAGCCGATTGCCCGGAAAAGTTGCCGCACATATCGGGTGCCGTAGATGTAGGCGAGCAGCCCCTCCGCAGAAGCGGGATCATCGGCGATCGCGTCGGCACGCGCAGCGACCACGCCGCGCACGACCTCAAGCAGCGCCTGGCGCGTGACACCGAACTCGGCGAGGCGAGCATCGACTTCAGGATGATCGGCAAGCACACGAACCGCAGCCATCGAATCACTCCCACGATAATTTTCATCGCCTCATTTGTGGAGGAAAAATTATCGCGCGCAACTGTCTTAGTTGGGTGGTTGGACCCGGGGGGATGGCCGAAAGAGGGAGGCCGTCGAGAATATCATAATACCAGGCAGTCCTGGCTACAGCCGACGCCGATGCACGCGTTGAGCTGGTCGTTCACGAAAGATAGCGGCTTCAGGTACCGGCCCTCGCTGCACCACCTCCCGATGGGGGTGCAGCGGAGCGCGTTCGATCGCGGAGATCATCCCCGCGAAGGAGAGGGCGGCTAATGATCGTGATGATCGCGCCGGTGAACGGCTTCCCGGTTTCAGCCGACGCCCTCATAAGCGACGAACGTCATCATGCCGGTCGCCATGTGGTACAGGTGGTGGCAGTGGAGTGGCCAGCGTCCGGGATTGTCCGCGTCGAAGGCAACGGTCACGCGAGCCATCGGCGGGAGGAGAATAGTGTCGCGCAGCGCACCGCCGAGCGTCTTGCCGTTAACGCCGACCACCTGGAATGCGTGGCCGTGCAGATGCATCGGGTGAGCCATCATCGACATGTTCGTCAATGCGAGCTCAACGCGCTCTCCCCGCTTGATCCGTAGCGCGTCGCCTCCTCCGATACCCCAGCTATAGTCCGCCATATTGCCGGTGAGGGTGAGCGCGAAGCGGCGGTCGGCGGGACGCTGCGCGAGCGGTTCTATGGCGCGCAGCCTCTGCTCGAGGCCGAGCCCGAGCACGGGTCCCTTGGCCTCTCCGAGCTCCGGAATCTTGCCGACGACCGCGCCGGCGGATGCCAGGATGATTCCCGCTCGTTCGGCGCCACCCTCCCGAAGGGCGAGGATCGGATGCGACCCGCCCGCCTTCGGCAGCGCCAACCGGATATCCAAGCGCTGGCCCATGGAAATCGGGAAGGACCGGCCGGCGACCGGCTGAACGGCTTGGCCGTCGACCGCGATGAGTTCACCATCCAGACTTCCGGTATTGATGGTGAAGGCGGTCGCCGTCGCGCCATTTATGATCCGCAGGCGCACCCGGCCGCCCTTGTCGACGGCGACGACCTCGGGGTCGTCCAGCGTGCGGTCATTGGCGAGGTAGGCATCATAGTCGATATCGTTGAGGTCCATCGCCATGCCCGGCATGCTTTGCATCTGGCCCATCGCGCCGGAGGCCATCATGCCCGCCATTCCCTTCATCGCGTCGCTTTGGCCCATCGCGCCGTGATCCATCGGCATGGCGCCGGCGGAGCTTGCCTTGAGCTTGGCGAGCAGCTCCTCCGCGGGCGTGAACGAGAAATCATGCAGCAGGATCACCACCTCCTGCTCGTCCCGCTGCCGGTCGGCGGCGGTCCGCACGATCAGCGGCGCCGCCAGCAGATTCTGCTCCTGCAGCGTATGAGCGTGCATCCAGTGGGTGCCTCCGGTGCCGACCGGGAAGGTGTAGCGGCGCGTTTCGGAGGGTCCCAGAAGCGCAGCGGGATTGTCCGGCACGCCGTCCATCGTCCAGGGCGGTGTCAGGCCATGCCAATGGATCAGGGTCGGCTCACCAATCCGGTTGGAGAGCGCGACGTCGAAGCTGCTCCCGGCATCCAGCGCCAGGCCCAATGTGCCGTCGGTCTGGGCAAGCCCGAACACGCGCGCTGCCTTGCCATTGACCTCGATGGTCCGACTGACCACGCCGAGCGGGCGCGGTATGGCGTTTGACGCGGGCGGAGTGGCGTCGGGTGCCGTCTGCGCCCAGGCGTTGATTGGATGAAAGGCAGCTGAGGTGCCGAATACGGCCGCTCCGGCCATCATCCGGTTGAGAAAATGACGACGATTCATGGTGTGGGTCCTTGTTCCCTTGCCGGTAGCAGGCCGGCTGACTGATCATGCGAATGCGCATTGAGCGACCTGATGCCCACGGAGCATCAGGTCAGGTCCGATCAGGCACGGGTTCGGGGAGGACCGAGGGTGGGTGGAAACGCCACGCCGGTGACGATCTCGTCACGCTGTGCGTAACGCGCAGTGAGCACGATGCGCTGCGGGACAGTCGCATCTGGCGCGGCAAGGGCCACAACACAGGATGCGCATACGCTGCTGCAACAGAGCGCATGGTCGACGGCGTGAAAATGACCTTGGAGACCATCGCCGCTGATGACGGCCCGAAGCTGCCCGCTTTCCACGACGGTTGTTTGCTCGTGGCGAACAAGGTCATGACACGGCATGGCCTGTGCGCTGGCGACAGGGGCAACGAGCAGCGCGATCGCGACCAGAAAGGCCAGCAACGCTCTCATCCATCCGATCGTCTGCAACCCGACGCTCATGCCTGACCCCTGCCTCCTCAAGAAGGCACCCTCCGCACAATTCCACCTTGATCCACATCAATGGCCTCTGTGAGGTGTTCTCGCGTCACGAGAACGTGTCCCTTCGCGAGGCCTTTGGGCTGGGGCCGCCGATTCTGTCCCGGCGCATGTCTCATTCGGCCGCGAGTTGGCCGGCAACAGACTCCGACCTCACCGCCGCAGCGTTCGACGCCAGCCCCCATCCCTTGACTAGGCCGTAGATCGCCGGAATGACGATCAGCGTCAGCAGGGTCGAGAAACCATGCCGCGGATCATCGGCACGGCGATCCGCTGCATGATCTCGGAGCCGGCTCCTGTGCTCCACAGGATCGGGATCAGGCCCGCCATGATGGCAACCACGGTCATCATCTTGGGCCGCACGCGCTCGACGGCGCCCTCCATGATGGCGTGATGGAGGTCGGCGCGCGTCAGGCTCCGGCCTGTTGCCGTGATCTTCGTGCCAACTTCGTTCCAAACGCGGTCGAGGTAGATCAGCATGACCCCGCTGGTTTCCGCCGTCATACCCCCGTTGTTATGTCGCTACCGGCAGGTGCGGCGACGGGGCGGCGATCGCCAGGATTGAGAGCAGTCGAAAAAGCCAAGACTGGATCGTCATATCCTAAATCTCACAATATCTTGATCGGTGGAAGAGCATCGCGTTCACGTTCTTGGCAGAGTCGGCAGCAATGACGGCCGTCGTCACGTCAAAGTCACGTGGAAAGTTGTTTCTTCATCCTGAGCCGTCTAACACGTCGTATTCACGGGCTGACGTTCCACAGCGGAAGCCTTGCGGGGAAATTGGTGCGACTGCCGAACACCAGCCTCGGGGTTTTTTCATATGAGGCCAAATTGGTCCTTGCCATTTCGCGGCGTCACCCGTAGTTTGCAATGCGATATGATGCCTTCGCTTCGCTCATTCGTGATTCTTTTGACCGTGCTCGCCTTTTCGGTGGCAAGCACGGGTTGGGGCATTGCGAGCGGCTTGATGGCGTCGAGCGGTGGGAAAGGGCACCACGCGCCGATCGAAGCCAGCCATTCTAGCGGATCGCATGAGCACGGCGACAGCGACTTGGCCCAGAATTCCGCTTGTCTGGAAGCGGACGGCCCAGCCTGCGCTGCTAAGCATCAACACAGCGACACATCGAGTTCCTGCTGCGCTATGGCCTGCCACACTGCAATTCCGGCTAGCGCATGCGCCATGGTCGTTATCGCCTTCGAGCGGACCATCGATCATCCGTCGCTTGAGGCGGGTGTAAAGGGATCGTCCGCGACGCGCCTTGAACGCCCGCCGAGATCCGCCGACGTCTGATCGTCGGCCGACTCCCTTCACGACCTCTGATCGCTGACGGACAAGATCCGTCTCCGTTTCTGTCTTCGGGTTTCTGCCGACGGCTTTTGCTGCTGCGTCTCCGCAGCCGCTGAAGATCGCTGTTCGATGCCGCGCGGCCATGCCGCTCGGGCCGACTGGGCCGATTCCGAGGATCTCCATGAAACCTGTCTTCCTGACGGCCTTCGCCGTCGTCCTGTCCGCATGTTCCGGACCACCTTTGATTGAGGTGGGTCCCAGCCCGTCCGACGCGAGTTCGAGCGTGAAGCCATTGCGCTACGCGCCCGTCACCGCGGGAACGGTCGACTACCGTCCGGTCGATCCGAAACCCTGGATTGAACGCAATGAGCGCGTCGCTCCCAAGACGGGGGGCGAATGATGGTGCTCACAATCGACAGCCAGGCGAAGCCTCTTCCTGCACCGCCTTGGAGGCGGCTCGTCGCGATCGGCGCCGTCGCCGCGACGCTGGGTGGCTGCGTAACATTCACGCCGGATGGTGGCATGAGCCCGGTGTCGGCGGAGGTCTCGGCCGCGATCGGCAAGGACACCGTGAAGATCGCATCATCGGCCGAGGCGTCAGCGGTCCAAAGCCGCGTCAATGCGCTCTTGACCAAACCCCTGACAGCGGACGGCGCCGTTCAGCTCGCGCTCATCAACAACCGGGGTCTTCAGGCCGAGTACAATGCGCTCGGCATTTCCGAGGCCGCCTTCGTCGAGGCCAGCCTGCCGCCCAATCCGGTCATCGGGGTCGAGCGACTCTCCACCGGCGGCTCGCTGGATATCGAACGTCGCGTGATCGCCAATATCCTGGCGCTCCTGACACTTCCGGCCCGCAGCGATATCGCCAGGACGCAGTTCGAAGCCGCTCGACAGAAGGCGATCGAGGCAACCTTCCGCACCGCCGCGGAGACACGCCGTGCCTACTACCGCGCCGTGGCTTCGCGGCAGACGGCGTCGTTCCTCGAACAGGCGCGGGTCTCGGCCGACGCAGCCGCCGACCTCACGCGCAAGCTCGGAGAGACCGGCGCCGCGAAGAAACTCGACCAGGCCCGAGCAAGTGCCTTCTACGCCGAGGTGTCCAACGAGCTTGCCCAGGCTCGATTGAGGGTCGGCACGGATCGCGAGGCGCTGACCCGCATGCTCGGCCTGTGGGGGCCCGACGTCGACTACAGATTGCCGGGGCAACTCCCGGGCATGCCCGCATCCAGACGGCACAACAGGTCGAAGTCGATGCCATTCGAAAGCGGGTCGATCTCATCGCGGCACGCCTCGAGCTCGACGCCATGGCCAAGACCCTTGGGCTGACCGAGGCGACGCGGTTCATCTCCATGCTCGATGGTGGCTGGCGCGGCAACTACGAGCGATCAACCGTGGACGGCGTGCGGGAGAGCTCGTCCCCGCGCGGCTTCGAACTTGAAATCCAGATCCCGATCTTCGACGGCGGCGAAGTCAATGTGCGCCGATCGCAGGAGACTTACATGCAGGCGGTCAACCGCCTGATGGAGAAAGCAGTGAACGTGCGCTCGGAAGCGCGCGCGGCCTATCTCACCTATCGCGGCAGCTACGACATTGCCCGCCAGTATCAGAACAGCATTCTGCCGCTGCGCCGGACGATCAACGAGCAGGCCCTGCTCGAATACAACGGCATGCTGATCGACGTCTTCGAGCTTCTGACGACGGCGCGGGAAAGCATCGCCACCAACGTCGCGGCAATCGCCGCCAAGCGCGACTTCTTCATCGCCACCGTGGACTTCGAGACCGCGATCATCGGCGGAGGCAGCTCAGCCGGTTCGGCCGAGGGCTCCGTCGTAACCGCGGCCGCCGAAGGCGGGAACTGACCGGAAAAGGGAGACCATCATGACGATCTCACGTCGAAATTTCCTCGGCGCCTCCGGTGGCATGGCGCTGATCAGCGCAAGCGCGGTCTCAGGCCGCGCCCAGGCGGCTGCGATCCCCGAAGCCGCAACCATGAAGGAATCGGTCATGCAGCCACCGCTCGTTCCGACGAGCGGGCCGGACTATCAGCCCGTCGTCACGCTCAACGGCTGGACCCTGCCGTGGCGCATGAACGGCGACTGGAAGGAATTCCATCTCGTCGCCGAGCCGGTGGTGCGCGAGTTCTCGCCCGGCATGGTCGGCCACCTGTGGGGCTATAACGGCCAGTCGCCAGGACCGACCATCGAGGCGGTCGAGGGCGACAAGGTCCGCATCTTCGTCACCAACAAGCTGCCGGAGCACACCACCATCCATTGGCACGGGCAGTTGCTGCCCTGCGGCATGGACGGGGTCGGCGGGCTGACCCAACCGCACATCAGGCCAGGCAAGACCTTCGTCTACGAATTCCAGCTCCAGAAGAGCGGCACGTTCATGTACCACCCCCATGCCGACGAGATGGTCCAGATGGCCATGGGCATGATGGGCTTCTTTGTGGTGCATCCGAAGGACCCCGCCTTCCGGCGCGTCGACCGCGACTTCGTGTTCCTGATGGCGGCCTACGACATCGATCCCGGCACCTATGTGCCGAAGGTCGCCGAGATGACCGACTTCAACATGTGGACCTGGAACAGCCGGGTTTTCCCCGGCATCGACCACATCGTCGCCGGCAAAGGTGAGAAAGTCCGCATCCGGTTCGGTAATCTCACCATGACGAACCACCCCATCCACATGCACGGCTACGACTTCAAGGTGTCGTGCACGGACGGCGGCTGGGTGCCGGAGGCGGCGGCCTGGCCGGAGGTCACCATCGATTGCGCCGTCGGACAGATGCGCGCTTTCGATTTCGTCGCCGACAAGCCCGGCGATTGGGCGATCCACTGCCACAAGTCGCACCACACCATGAACGCCATGGGTCACGACGTGCGCAACTTCATCGGCGTCGACAAGAAGGAGTTTGCCAAGAAGGTCCGCAAGCTGGTGCCGGACTACATGCCGATGGGCACCGCCGGCATGGCCGACATGGGCGAGATGGAAATGCCGCTGCCCGACAACACCCTGCCGATGATGACGGGCTTCGCCCAGTTCGGGGCGGTCGAGATGGGCGGCATGTTCTCGGTCGTCAAGGTGCGCGAGGGGCTCGCATCCGGCGACTACAAGGATCCGGGCTGGTTCAAGCACCCGGAAGGGACGGTCGCCTTCGAGTGGAAGGGCGAACCGAAAAAAGCCGAACGCAAGCCTCCCGCCGCGTTCGACAAGACGAAAACTGCCGAGTTCACCGTCGTGAAACCCGGCAAAAAATCCCCCCATGGCAATCATTGAGAAGGATTTCTACGTGCAACCACGATTCCTGATCGCCGCGCTTGCGGCCCTTACTCTGTCGACCGCAGCGCTGGCCGACGCTGGTCATTCCCACGGGGATGACCGGGCCTATGGCGAACCCGGAGATCCCAAGAAACCAGCACGCACCATCCAAATCACCATGCGCGAAGCGGACGGGAAGATGGTGTTCATCCCGAACAAGATCGACATCCGCAAGGGCGAGCAGGTCAAGTTCGCCATCCGCAACAATGGTGAGCTCGATCACGAGATCGTCGTCGGCACGCTCGACGAAAACCTCAAGCACATGGCCGAGATGATGAAGAACCCGGACATGGAGCATGACGATCCCAACGCCAAGCGCCTGGCCCCGAAGAAGACCGGCGACATCGTCTGGAAATTCACCAAGGCCGGGGAGTTCGACTTCTCCTGCCTCATCCCCGGTCATCGGGAAGCCGGGATGTCCGGCACCATCATCGTCAAGTAGTTGCACCGAACAAAGGAGCATAGACATGCGCAAACTGATGATAGCAGCAGCGATCTCCGCGTTCTCGACCGTCGCCTTGGCGCAAACCGCGCCGGTCGACGGGCAGATCACCAAGATCGACCAGGCCCAAGGCAAGGTCACGCTCAAGCATGGGCCGATCAAGAACCTCGACATGGACGGCATGACGATGGTGTTCGCCGTCGCCGACCCGGCCATGCTGAAAGCGGTCAAGGTGGGCGACAAGGTGAAGTTCGAGGCCGATCGGGTGAGCGGCCGACTGACGGTCACCAAGATCGACAAGTCGAAGTAACATCTCGTTGTCTCGGGGAGCGCCGCAGCGCTCCCCGTCCGCCGGAGGATTGCCCGATGAACATGGACCGCAGACGCATGCTCCTGCTCGCGGGCGCGACACTGTTCGCGCCGGCGGCTGCCAGGGCCGCTGGCCAACCTCTGGTCACGGTCTACAAGGACCCGTCCTGCAGCTGCTGCAGCGCTTGGGCCGACCACATCGCGAAGGCCGGCTTTCCCACGAAGATCGTCGAGGAGCCGAGGATCAACGCGATCAAAGTTCGCTTTGGGATTCCGTCGGCGCTCTGGTCCTGCCACACGGCCGAGGTCGAGAACTTCCTTCTCGAGGGCCACGTTCCGGCCGCGGCTTTGGCCCGGCTCTTGGCTGCCCGGCCGTCCGTGCGCGGAGTTGCTGTTGCCGGCATGCCGGTGGGATCACCCGGCATGGACGTCGCCGGAATGGAACCCGAGACCTACGACGTGATGGCTTTTGGTTCCGAACCGCCGAGCGTGTTCATGCGCTTCCGCGGCGCCAGCCCGATTCCAAGTTGAGCGCACAGCCATGGACGAACGATCGGAGAGCATTCGGAAGGCGCTGCCGATTAGTGGCATTGTCGCGATGTATGTGGACAGCACGGCCTTCGCCCCAATCCATTGAGTTCTCACATGGCTGCTGCTCGCCGTCACGGTCGTTCATGTGAGCGCTGCCCTCTGGCATCATTTCGTCCAGCGCGACGAGGTTCTTCGTCGAATGGTCGTCGGCATGAAAAGAACGTGACCAGACGAATTTGCCTAGCGCACGCATGGAAGCGTGGGGCGAACTCTCTGTCCGAGAGCCGGCTTGTCTTCCCGAAATCGCTGGCCGCACGAGCTTTCACGATTCGGCCCGGCAAGCCGTGCCTGCTCGGCCGTTGGTGCACGACGCCAAATTGAGCTTCATCCATGACCTCTTGGCCCATCGGCGAACTTAACCTCGATCAAAGACATGCCTTGAGCAACCGGCGACCAAACAGGCGCGGCATGAAAGTGCGCCCACGTTGGGGGTGCGCAGGCCGAACTTCATCGATTCCGTAAGCACCACAATCTCCCGAAGGCCGCAACAAACAGCAGGATTGCGTAGAATGACCTCCGACCGGCCACATGCCCACGATCACAACGGTCATGCCGATCATGCTGGCAGCCTGCGGCAGGATGATCGTCACACCGATCCCACGATCGTGGCGGCAGCCGGTTCCAGTCATTCCGAGCATGCCGGGCATGATCATGGCGCGATGGTCGCCGACTTTCGGCGCCGTTTCTGGGTCACGCTCGTTCTCACGCCTCCGGTCTTGCTTCTGTCGCCGATGATCCAGCATTGGTTTGGCATCGCCGAGAAAATGGCATTTCCGGGCGACAGCATCGTCCTATTCGCGCTCTCGACCATCGCCTACGTCTATGGCGGGTGGCCATTCCTCACCGGTTTCACGTCCGAGCTGCGCAAGGGGCAGCCCGGGATGATGACCCTGATCGCCCTGGCGATCTCGGCGGCCTACTTCTTCTCGGCCGCCACCACTTTCGGCTTTCCGGGAGAGCCGTTCTATTGGGAACTCGTGACCTTGGTCGCGATCATGCTTCTCGGCCACTGGGTCGAGATGCGCTCCGTGATGGGTGCCTCGCGGGCGCTCGAGGAACTGGTCCGGCTGCTGCCCGATAGCGCTACGAAGATCGGCGCCGACGGCTCGATGCAAGAGGTTCCCATCTTCGCATTGCAGCCGGGGGATCGGGTTCTCGTACGCCCGGGCGCCAAGGTGCCCGTGGACGGGAAGATCATTGAGGGGTCATCCGGCTTCAACGAGGCGATGTTGACCGGCGAATCCCGCCCGGTTTCCAAGACGGTCGGCGCCACCGCCATTGGCGGCGCGATCAACGGCGCCAATGCCGTGACCATCGAGGTGACCGCTACGGGCGACGCTACCTATCTCGCCCAAGTCATCGATCTCGTGAAGAAGGCGCAGGCGACGCGCTCCAGAACGCAGGACATCGCCAACCGCGCCGCCTCATGGCTCACCTATATCGCTCTCGCCGTCGGCTTCGGCACGCTCTTCGTCTGGTGGCTGGTTCTCGGAGAGTCGCTCGAGTTCGCGCTTGAGCGCATGGTGACGGTTATGGTGGTCGCGTGCCCACATGCGCTCGGGCTTGCCGTTCCGCTCGTCGTCGCCGTCAGCACCTCGCTCAGCGCTGGGAACGGACTTCTGATCCGTGACCGCGCGGCCTTCGAACGCGCGCGCAATCTGAACGCTGTGGTCTTCGACAAGACCGGCACGTTGACGGAAGGCCGGTTTGGCGTCAGCGACATCGTGCTGCTCGCCGGCGGTGACGAGAACGAGGAACTCGCCCTCGCCGCAGCGGCCGAGAGCCAGTCCGAGCATCCGATCGCCCACGGCATCGTAGCCGAGGCGAGAGTTCGCAACTTGACCATCCCGAAGGCCAGCGAGGTCAGCAACATCACCGGCGAGGGCATCGTCGCAAAGGTCGATGGCGCCGACATCCGTATCGTGAGCCCCGGCCATCTCGCAAGGCAGGGCAAGGCGATCGGCCGCGATCGGCTCGACCAACTGGAAGCTCAGGGCAAGACGGTGGTCATCCTCGTCCGCGATGGCGAGCCGCGCGCCCTGTTCGCGCTGGCCGACATCGTCCGGCCGGAATCGAAGGCGGCCATCGCCGAACTGAAGTCGCTCGGCATCGACTCCGTGATGCTCACCGGCGACGCCACGGGGGTCGCGCAAGCGGTGTCGGAGGAACTTGGCATAGCCGAGTATTTCGCCGAGGTGCTGCCGAATCAGAAATCCGAGAAGATCGTGGAGTTGCAGGCGCGCGGACTGCAGGTTGCCATGGTTGGCGACGGCGTGAATGACGCGCCAGCGCTGGTTGTGGCCGATCTCGGGATCGCCATTGGCGCCGGCACCGACGTCGCGGTGGAATCCGCCGATGTCGTCTTGGTCAGGAGCGACCCGCGCGATGTAGCCGCGATCCTCGGCCTGTCACGCGCTACCTATCGCAAGATGGTGCAGAACCTGATCTGGGCGACCGGCTACAATGCAATCGCCATCCCGATGGCGGCTGGCATCACCTTCGGAACGGGCTTCCTGATGACCCCGGCCGTCGCCGCTGTCTTCATGTCCGCCAGCACCGTTATCGTCGCCATCAACGCGCAGTTCCTGCGTTTCTACAGGCGGCACAAATGAGGATGCGGCGCGGGATGTTTCGCTCGCTGCGGCGTGTATCTCCAAGGTTCCTATCGCCTCTACGCAGTCATTGGCACCGCCGCGACCAAGCTGAAATTCAGCTTTGCTACGCTCCCTAGCGTGTTGAACGCAATGTGCAGGGCCACGGATTCTCACGTGGATCGCGGCAGCGCTTTGGCATTCATTCCATCGGTGCGACAAGCTACTGCTCCGGATGAACGGGCAGAAATCCTGATCAGCTATGCAGATCGGGTGACTTATCCATCATGGACCAAGCCATGGACGTCTTGATCTTGCAACTCGGCCTGTCGCTTGCCATCGGCTTGCTCGTCGGCCTGGAGCGTGGATGGCGTGAGCGCGACACACCGGAGGGCGGGCGCGCGGCGGGCATCCGGACATACGGCATTTCCGGACTGCTCGGCGGCGCGACGGCAGCTCTCGGCGTCCGCCTCGACGCCCCCTCCATCCTGATCGCCGGCTTCCTCGCCTTCACCGCGGTCTTCGCCTGGTACAAGGCGCGCGAATCCCTCCACGACGAGGATTACAGCGTGACCGGCACCATCGCCGCGCTGGGTGTGTTCGCCCTGGGTGCGCTTGCCGTCGTCGGGGATCAACGCGCCGCCGCCGCCGGCGGGGCCGCGCTCGCCGCCGTTCTCGCCAGTCGCGAGCTTCTGCACGGGCTTCTCAGGCGAATTTCCTGGATCGAGCTTCGTTCGGCTCTGGTGCTCGCGGTGATGACGGCGATCATCCTGCCGCTGCTGCCCGATCGAGCGGTCGATCCCTGGGGCGGCTTCAATCCCCGGCAGGTATGGTTCTTCACCGTGCTGACGGCGGCGATCTCCTTCCTCGGCTACATCGCGGTGCGGGTTCTCGGCACCACCCGGGGTGTTCTGGTCAGCGGTCTTGCCGGGGCCGTCATCTCGTCCACCGCGGTAACCCTGTCGCTGGCGCGGACCGCCAGGACGGGAGGGGATCCCTGGCCGTTGGCGGGTGCCGCGATCCTTGCGGCGGGCGTATCCGCGATCCGGGTTACCGCAATCGTCGCCATCATCGCGCCGGCGGTGCTGGGCGTCGCGGGTCTGGCCATCCTGGCCGCATTCGCCGGCTTTGCGGCCTGCGGCAGTCTCATCCTGCTGTCGCGCCACACCGTCTCGGGTGAAGATGCGCAATCGCCGCGCAACCCCTTCGAGGTGGGGCCGCTGATCCTGTTCGCGGTGCTCTTCGCAGTCGTCTCCACCGTGAGCGCCGCCCTTTCGGTCGGAAGCAGCGGCGGGATGGTGGCGACCTCTGCCATCTCGGGACTATTCGACGTCGACATCGCGGTGCTCAGCGCGCTGCGGTTGCTCGGGCAGTCGGCAACCGTTGAGGCGGTCGGACATGCCGTCCTTCTGGCGCTCGCCACGAATGCCATTGGCCGCCTGTCCATCGCTGCCGCCGCGGGACCGGTTCGTTTCTGGCTCCCGCTGGCGGGCGCCACGGTGGCGGCAATAGCGCTCGGCTATGCCGCCTTTGCGACGCTGCCGCATTTTGAGTGGCCGGTTCCGTGAGCCCAGGTCGAGTCTTGATCCGAGCGACATAGCCCGGCGCCAGAGGGTTTCCCTGTTCCAACCGCCGCGTATCGCAGCGATGCAAGTCGAAATGCGGCCAAGTGAGACAACCGGAATGTTGAGTCCAAGGGGGAGCATCTAGTACGACAACAATGGGCGCCCCAATGACGACGGACCTTAATCGAGGTTAAAGATGCCTGCCCGGACCAGCGCCTACTCTGGAAAATGACGAAATGGGAGGGCATGGGCGGCATAGGGTGAAAGCGCCCGCAAAGCCGCCCTCGATCGTCATGCCCCGAAAGCTGGAGCCATCGGAATGAGCAACACCTCCGTCCACCACACCAAGGCGACCCCTGAGCCTTCGGTTTCGAATGCGTCGTCCTGCTGTGGCGGGGACCATACCGGCACGGAAGCCTCGGAGAAGGCGAATGCCCCTGGCTCCCGCGGGAATCACGGAAGCGCGGCGGCGCCCGACACCGCCGTGCCTGCCAGCGATCAGGACCAACCGGTCTCCAGTGCTGGTCATCACCCGAAGAAATCCGGTTGCTGTGGTGGTGGCTGACGCCGCGATCCGGGCCCAGGTAGACGGTGCCGCGTGAGCGCCCGATGCTGCTCAATCCGGAAATCGCCGCTCTCGCTATCTCCAGCCGTTCGGTACTGGTGGCGATCAACGTCCTGATGCTCAACCGCCCGTGGCGGGCCGGCATTACGCGCGGCAGCAGAATCCAAAGCGGACCAACGGAAGCCGCGGCCGAGGCGGCGACGTGATTGGGGCAACCGCCTTCCAGCCACTGCGATGGTGGATGGCATTGTCATTGCTGCTCGCAATGTTCACGATTTCCGTGGGCTATGGGTTCCTTCTGCCGATACTTCCGCTTGCGATCGAACGGCTCGCAGGAACGACGGATCCCATTGTTGTGTCGCGGCACACCGGCATGTTGACTGGCACCTACACCCTCGCGCTGTTTCTGTTCGCACCTCTATGGGGCCGCCTTGCGGATCGGCATGGCCGCCGCCCCGTGCTGCTCGCGGGACTGGTTGGATTCTCCTTGACCCTGGCACTGTTTGCGGTTGCCGATGGCCTCCCGCTGCTCTATCTCGGCCGCTTCCTGAATGGGCTGTTCGCCGCTTCCATTGTGCCGGCGGCCTATGCTCTTGTCGGCGACTATGCTCGGTCCAGGGAATGGCGCGCGCGCCGCTTTGCTCTGCTCAACATTGCCGGCGCCATCGGCTTTCTGGTCGGACCGATGCTGGGAAGCTTCACCGTAGTTGTTACCGCTGCCCTCGTTCCAGGCTCGGGCGAGGTTGCGGCCTCTCGTTCGCCCTACTTTGCCATATCGGGCTTTTCGCTCGTTGTGGCGCTGGCAATATGGATCTTCGTGCCCGGCTCTGTTCAGCGCAGCCCTGGCGAGGGGGGGACTGCAAGCGGGCCTGAGGCCGGTGCTGCGTTGCCACGCTTGCTTATTATCTCATTCGCAACCGCCGCGGCTCTGGGAGCCTTCGAAGTCAGCCTGGCGCTTCGCGGAACGCAAATTCTCAACATGAGCACTTACCAGATCGGGCTCATGTTCAGCGTGTGCAGCCTCGTCATGTTGGTCGCCCAAACGGTAGTCTTCTCGCCGCTCGTGAAGCCAGAGGTCACACGCTGGTTTCTCACGCCCGCCCTCGCTGTCTTGGCGGTGAGCGTCGCGGCCGTGCCATTCGCGGAAGCGACCATGTCCACCGCCGTCGTCGTGGCGGCGATCGCGGCCAGCGCGGGTATCCTTTCCCCCATCGCGACCTATTGGATTTCGCTCAATGCCGATGAGCGGCAAGGGATCGAGTTGGGCAGACAGACCGCGGCAGCAAGTCTGGGCCAGGCTAGCGGATCGGCCGCCGGAGGTCTGTTGTTCGGCCTCGCCTTCTTGCCGAACGCACCCTTCATGCTCGCGGCCGTCGTCGTCGTGGGAGGTCTCGTCGCAAGCATCGGCATTTCGAGGCTTCTGGTACATGGCCGCTGCCGCGGGCTGCTCGAAACGACGCCATGATCGAATTCGCTCGCTAAGTCTGGATCGCCTCAGCGAGGAACCAGCATCAAAAGCGCGCATACCAGCAGGAGTTCCAAATGGGCGAAAAACAGAAGCGTGCGGCGGCCAAGGAGGCACTTCATGACCTTCAAGTAGACTTGGCGCGTCTCCAGAAGTACCTCATCAGTTCTGACAAAAAGGTGCTTGTGATCTTCGAGGGGCGCGACACTTCCGGCAAGGATGGAACAATCAAGCGAATCATCGAGCATCTCAGCCCACGGGAGACCCGCGTGGTCGCCCTGGGTAAACCATCCGATCGCGATCAGAAGTCGTGGTATTTTCAGCGGTGGGTGCCGCACCTACGGCAGGCGGGGAAATCGTGTTGTTCAACCGCAGTTGGTACAATCGCGCCGGTGTCGAGCGGGTGATGGGATTCTGCACCAACGAGGAATATGACGAGTTCCTCATGACGGCTCCGTTGTTCGAGCAATTGCTCGCTCACTGTGGTGTCACCATCCTCAAATACTATCTGGATATTTCACGAACCGAACAGAAGCGCCGGCTGAAGGATCGCCGCGACGATCCGCTCAAGCAATGGAAGCTCAGCCCCATCGACGATGCGGCGGCGAAGCACTGGAACGATTACAGTGCTGCGCGGAACGAGATGTTGGCGCGCACGCACACGCCATTTGCGCCGTGGACGGTTGTGCGTGCTGATGACAAGCCGAACGCGCGGCTCAATGTCATCCGAGATCTCCTGACCCGCTTTGACTTCGAGGGCAAAGACCGAGCTCGCGACCTTCCCGATCCCAACATCGTATTCCTGTACGACAAAGCGGCGATCACAAATGGCTTGGTCGCGGAGTAGCTGCTGTGTCGCGCCGCCTCATAGAGAAATGTAGCAAAACGCGTGGACGGGTTCGACGTACTAGCCGCAAGCTGCCCTGCAGGGACTAGGGCGTAATGGCAATCTTCAACACCCTGTCACGCTGATTGGAGAAAAGCTCATGGGCACTCTCGATGTCGTTGAGCTTGTAGCGGTGAGTGACGAGCGGCGTCAGATCGATCCTGCCGGAAGCGATCACGTCCATGAGCCGCCGCATCCGCTCCCTGCCGCCCGGACACAGCGCCGTGACGATCTTGTGGTCCCCCAGCCCTGCGGCGAACGCCGCGAGCGGAATCCGAAGATTGGTCGAGTAGACGCCGAGGCTCGACAGCGTGCCGCCCGGCCGAAGCACGCCCAACGCAGCCTCGAAGGTTGTATGCGTCCCCAGCGCTTCGATCGCGACGTCGACCCCGCGGCCATCCGTGATCCTCATGATCTCCTCGACGGGGTCGGCATTCTTGAAATCGACGACGAAGTCCGCGCCGAGCATGTGCGACACGGCCATTCGTTCGGCGATTGCATCGACGGCGATGATAATCGTGGCGCCTCTCAATTTGGCGCCGGCGGTGGTACAAAGCCCGATCGGCCCTTGAGCGAAAACCACGACGCTATCGCCGATGCGGATGTCTCCATTCTCTGCACCGACGAAGCCTGCCGACATGATGTCCGGCACATCAGCACCTGTTCGTCGGTCAAACCGTCCGGTACGGGACTCAAATTGACCATGGCGTCGGGGACGCACACGAACTCGGCCTGACAGCCATCGATCGTATTGCCGAATTTCCAGCCGCCCGCCGGTTTCCAGCCGTGCCTGGTGCCCGCGCCGTCCTGCGAGTGATAGCCGCAAAGACATGCATTGCTGTGACCGCTTAGTGTGATCGCGCCGGCGATGACACGCTGGCCCTCGTGAAAGCCGGAAACGGCAGAACCGAGCTTCTCGATCACTCCGACCGGCTCGTGACCAATGGTCAGGCCTTTTTCCATCGGATACTCGCCCCTGAAAATATGCACGTCAGTTCCACAGATCGTCGTGGCCGCAATCCTGATGAGCGCGTCGAGCGGACCAATCTCTGGAATCGCCTTTTCATCAAGGACAATGCGACCAGGCTCGACAAAACGGCTGCTCTCATCAATGCCATTGAAGATCTCCTTGGGTCGATCGTGCATTCACGGGGCACCCGAGCCGTCGTCGCGGCCGCTCTCATCGGCGATCGATTGAAGCCATCATCGAATACCGATGTTTAACTCCAATCAAAGAACGCGCCCGCCCTGCAGGGTTGATTGGCAGCCAACCGTCGTCAGCGTGGGTCCGAGAATGAGCATCCCATCCGATCCTTCGTCTGCTTCCGCCGTTTCTGAGAGGCACCAATCGATTGATATCGAAGTGAGCCGATCAAGCCCAATTCGGTCGCTCAAAAACGTGAGCACGAATGCGACAATGCTCCTGTTGCGGAAGATGCTCGGGCAGATCATCCACGACGGTAGATTGACTGTGATCGCTCCGAACGGAGGCATCCATCACATCGGCAATGGCACACCGTCGATTACGATTCGTATTGTGGATCCAGCTGTGATTCCGCGCCTGCTCCTCAATCCAGATCTTGCCCTCGGCGAGGCCTACATGGATGGCGCGCTATTGGTGGATGACGGGGATATTTACGGTTTTCTGGATATCTGCTTTTCAAACATCGGCTCGAGTTCTGGCCAAGGGGTAAGGCGCGCGCGTGCATCCCTGAGTCGCCTCGTCCGACGCTTTGTTCAGCACAATCCCATCCCAGTCGCACGTGCGAACGTCGCGCACCACTACGACCTCTCGGACACACTCTATGAGCAATTTCTAGACGCAGACCGTCAGTATTCCTGTGCGTACTACAATTCTAGCGACGACACCCTTGAGCGCGCGCAAGAACAAAAGAAGCGGCACCTGGCGGCTAAGTTGCTACTGAGCTCAGGACAGCGGATTCTCGACATCGGATCGGGGTGGGGTGGGCTCAGCCTTTATCTTGCCCAGATCGCCGCTGTTGACGTGACTGGCCTGACACTTTCGACCGAGCAACACGCATACTCCGAACGCCGCGCTGCCGAGACCGGCTTGGGGGACCGGGTGAGATTCCTACTGAAAGACTATCGCCAAGAAGAAGGCCGGTACGACCGCATCGTCTCGGTCGGCATGTTCGAGCATGTCGGGGTGGGACATTACCGCGAATACTTCAAGAAGGTCAGGAGCCTCCTGACGAACGACGGGGTCGCAATGATCCATACGATTGGGCGCGCCGATGGTCCGGGCGCGGCCAACGCCTGGATCAACAAGTACATCTTTCCGGGTGGGTACGTCCCGGCGCTGTCAGAGATTCTGCCCGCCATCGAGCAGGCGGGGCTGTACGTCACCGACATCGAGATACTGCGGCTGCACTATGCAGAAACGCTGAAGGCGTGGCGGCAACGCTTCATCGCAAACCGTGGGCGCGTCGCGGAAATCTATGACCAGCGGTTCTGTCTCATGTGGGAATTCTACCTGGCCAGTTGCGAAGCAGCCTTTCGTCACGGTGGCCTGATCAATTTCCAGATTCAGGTGAGTAAGCGTGTCAATGCCGCGCCGTTGACCCGCGATTACATCCAGAACTGGGAGCGATTACACAAGATTGATGCGGCGGATGTCGATGTGCCCGCTCACTCTGTTTCCCATCCAGCGAAAAGCGGAGGCTTTGCACAGTGACCCAACGATATGGAATTCCCCGCGGGTGGCGGGCTGCCCGCTATGCATGGAATTCTCCGTGTGGCCTTGCGGATGACCGCGGATCAATTCCGACAGCAGGATTCCCATATAGATCTGGACATCGCTGACGACCCTGCTGTCGCCGCTAGGGGCCGCTGCCGTGGTGTGGGCCAATCCAGAAAGCAGAAGCAAGCTCAGCGCCACTCCGACACTCCTTGCTCGCATGGTCGTAAGCCCTCCCACCTCTGGCCAAAGCTCTACGGCGGCGTGCGAAGCACCGGCGGGGGGCGCTCCGTTCCGAACCCGCCGCGATAGCAGCCCGCCGCAGCCAGAAAGGCAGATATCCAAGAGGAATTCATAACGAGGGTTGGCAGAGGAAAGCTTGATCTGCGTTAAAGAACGTGGGTGGGTGCGGTCGTAACGTCAAATTCTGTCTGGTTCTGATAGGGACAGTTTAAGAATACGTCTCAACCATTGAAAGATTTGGCTGGACGATGACCAATAGGCATGAAGAGGATGTCCGGCATTCGGAAGGTGATGCGGAAGGACAGGAAGCCGCGAAGCCGGCGGACGCGGCTGTACGACGAGCGCTTGTCGAGGCACGCGAAGAATTTCTGGTCTTTCTGCATCATCGGGTAGGCAGCCGGGACGAGGCCGAAGAGTTGTTGCAGCAGTTCTCGCTTCGGGCGCTCGAGCGCGCCTGGCAGTTGCGGGACGTCCGCACGGTTCGCGGTTGGCTCGGGCGCATTCTGGCGACCGCCCTCGTCGATCACCAGCGACGCGCCATCAGACGCCGTCGCCAGGAGGTCGACATGGACCAGTCGGATGTGGAGAGCCTGCCGATCGAGCCGGATCGAGAAACCGACGAGGCCGTCTGTAACTGCCTGCATAAGCTGCTACCGACGCTCAAGCCCGAATATGCCGACGTCGTCTGGCGCTCTGACATTCTTGGCGAGCCGCGTGATCGGATCGCCGCCAGCCTCGGCACCACGCTCAACAACATCGCGGTCAGGCTCCACAGGGGGCGCCAGGCGCTCCGCAAGAGGCTCGAGGAAATGTGCCTGACCTGTCCGGTCCACGGCTTTCTCGATTGCCGGTGCGATGAGGCCGAGCGCATTCGCCAACGAGCTCGCGGTCTCGCCGACGAAACCAAGTCGCCGCCCCAGGACGGATGAATGCAATGAACACAGATGAATGTTGTCGCGCCCGGCTACATCGCAACGGACACGCTTGATGCCATGTCTGAAGATACTCTTGCAAAAATCGAGGGGCAAATCCCTGTCGGGTGGCTGGGCAATGCCGACGAGGTCGCACGCATCGTCCGGTTCTTGGTGAGCGGGGAGGCAACGTTCGTCACGGGCTCGAAGGTCACCGCCAATGGCGGCCTGTTCATGGCATGGCGCCCCCCGGAAATAGAAAGGACATCCACATGGCACAGTCGAACGTCGTGCTCTGCGCCCCGGTGCGGACAGCCATCGGCACGTATGGCGGAACGCTGAAGGACATAGCGGCACCCGATCTCGGGGCGGTGGTGATCAGGGAAATATTGTCGCGCGCGAAGATCGCAGACGGCGCGATCGGCACCGTGGTGATGGGGCAGGTCGTCCAGGCCGGCGCCAAGATGAACCCAGCGCGGCAGGCGGCGATCACGGCCGGCATTCCGGTCGGCGTTCCAGCGATGACCATAAACCGGGTATGTGGCTCGGGTGCACAAGCGATCGCGACCGCCGCGCAGGAGATCATGCTCGGCCTCGCCGAGAGCGCCATCGCCGGCGGCATGGAGAACATGGACCAATCGCCCTACCTGATGTCTGGCGGACGGTGGGGCTACCGCATGGGCGATGCCCAAATCTACGACAGCATGCTGCGCGACGGCCTCAACGACGCCTTCTCCGATCACCACTCGGGCTTGGTGACCGAGGACCTCGTCAGCAAGTTTCAGGTGACGCGCGAGGCGCAGGACCGCTGGGCGGAGCGGACGCAGCAGCGCTTTGGCGCGGCGCAGGCGGCCGGCATGTTCAATGCCGAGATCGCGCCGATCGAAATCCCCGGTCGCAAGGGGCCGACGATCTTCGACAAGGATGAGCACAACCGCCCGGACGCAACGCTGGAGTCGCTGGCCAAGCTGAAGCCGGCTTTCCGCAAGGATGGAACCATTACCGCCGGCAATGCACCGGGCCTCAACAGCGGCGCCGCGGGCATGATCGTTGCGGATGCCCGCTGGGCCGAGAAGCATGGCCTGACGCCGATGGCCCGTCTTGTGGCCTTCGGGGTCGGCGCGGTCGAACCCGGCCTGTTCGGTCTCGGGCCTGTTCCCGCGGTGCGGCAGGCCTTGGATCGCGCTGGTTGGACGCTCGGCGACGTCGAGCGCGTGGAGATCAACGAGGCCTTCGCGGCGATCGTCTTGGCGCTCATCGGGGAACTCGGGCTCCCCGAGGACATCGTCAATGTCGAGGGCGGCGCCATCGCACATGGCCATCCGATCGGTGCGACAGGAGCCGTGCTGACGACCCGCCTCCTTCACGCGATGCACCGAGACGGTATCCGGCGCGGATTGGTGACGCTGTGCATCGGCGGCGGTCAGGGGGTCGCGTTGGCGCTTGAGGCTCTCCACTGACCGCGAGAGCGAAAAAAGCGACCCGTGACAATAAACCGAACGTCGAATTCCTGAAGCCGCAACCAAATAATGAAGGAGAGAACAATGGCTACGAAGAGTGAAGCGCCCGTTGGTTTCGATCGCGTGAACGCTGTATTCACATGGTGGGGACTGTCGGGCGTCGACAATACCGGCAAGCTCGACGGCCAGTTCAAACGGTTCCAGGCATTCACGACCGATCTGCAGAAGGCCTATGGCGAGACATACAGCGCTCAGATGAGCACTCTCCTCGGCGCCAACGAGCGTATCGGACGCTCGCTTCTGGAATTCGTCCAGTGCCGGCGACCGCAGGACGTGGTCGCCGCAGAATCGGGCGTCATGGCGGCCATCCTGGAAGAGACGTCGCTGCAGACGAAGACCTGGCTCGAGCTCTCGCAGAAGGTCCAGCAATACTGCGCGAACATGGCACGGGAGACCGCAGGTGAGATTCGTCAGCAAGCAACTGAAACCCCTGACGCCAGAAGCAGCGTCAAGGCATCTTAGCCGCACGCTGGGTTGAAGAGCGTTCGGCGGGGTCTTGTCGAGACCTTGGTATATGGCTGACACAGCATCCTGACTTCTGGCCGCTGTTCAACGTCCTCGCCCTAAAGATCGGATGATGGAGATGGTGATGCCCGAAGCAAGATCGGATTCCGCGCTGATTGACCAGCCGAAGGCGTCGCCGGGTCGGCAATTGGCTGTTCGGCGGGATATCGCAGCGGCCGCCGCGCTGAAGAGCCCGGAACCGGCCGTCGCGGCGAATCCAGCCGGACCGCCGATCAACATCGATGATCCGTTCGCCTATCAGCGGGATTTCTTCGAACGGTCGATTCTGTTCTGGGATACGCTGCGCCAGCGCGCCAACAACATGATCGCGCATGAGCGGGCCGGCAAGCCGCCGCTTCTCGACTTCGATTATGAGACGCTGGTCGATGCCCGCCGCTTCGAGCGACCCGTCAACTACGCCCTCCTGCGGATTACCCGGATCGGCGACGATTGCATTGAGGATTGTGTCGATCCGGCGAAGCCGCCCGTCGTTGTCCTCGACCCTCGAGCCGGCCATGGGCCCGGCATCGGCGGCTTCAAGCGCGACTCCGAGGTTGGGATCGCCATGCACGAGGGCTATCCGGTCTATTTCGTTTCCTTCTTTCCTGAACCCTGCGCGGGCCAAACCCTAGCCGATGTGCTGCACACGCTCCGGCGCTTCGTCGAGGACGTGGTCAAACGCCACCCCGGCAAGCCTCCGGTGCTCTATGGCAACTGTCAGGCCGGCTGGGCGATCACCTTGCTCTCGGCGGATTGCGAAGGCTTGGTCGGCCCGGCCGTGCTCAACGGCTCTCCGCTCTCCTATTGGGCGGGAGAATCAGGCGTCAATCCGATGCGGATCGCCGGCGGGCTGCTTGGCGGCGTCTGGGCTACCCATCTTCTCGCCGATCTCAACGACGGCCGCCTGGACGGTGCGTGGCTCGCCTTCAATTTCGAGAATCTTCAGCCCGAAGCCGTCTGGGAAAAATACGCCAACCTGTTCACGCATGTCGACACGGAACGGGAGCGCTTCCTGGAGTTCGAGCGGTGGTGGAATGGCTTCTATTTGCTCAGCCGGGAAGAGATCGTCGCCATCGTCGAGAACCTCTTCATCGGCAATCGCCTCGAGGAGGGAAAGATGCGGATCTGCGAAGGGTGCGTCGCCGACCTTCGGCGCATTCGCAATCCGCTGGTGATCTTCGCCTCCTATGGCGACAACATCACCCCGCCGCACCAGGCGCTCGGTTGGATCCCGGTGGTGTACAAAGATACCGACGATCTCAAGGCCGCTGGTCAGCGCATCATCTACCTGACGAACCCCCATGCCGGCCATCTCGGCATTTTCGTGTCAGCCAAGGTGGCGAGGTTCGAACATCGCGCAATCCTCGAAAGCCTCGGCGAGATCGAGACCCTCGCTCCCGGTCTCTACGAGATGAAGATCGACAATCCGACCGGCGATCCGGACTGCCGCAAGCCGGAATACTCGGTCCGGTTCGACGAGCGGGCCGTCGAGGATCTGCGGTTCGAGACGCCCCGGGCAGCATTCGAGCAGGTTCGCCATCGCTCAGAGGTGAACGAGCAGTTCTACAAGACCATGGTCAGCCCATTCGTGCGTATGGCCTCCAATCCCTGGACCGCGGCAACGCTCGAATGGCTCCATCCCATGCGCACGAGCCGCTACCTGATGTCGGAATCCTTCAGTCCATGGATGCATGGCGTCGCTGCACTCGCGCGCCTGATCGAGAAACGCCGGCAGCCACTGCCGGAGGACGATGGCAATCTGCGTCGTGAGCGGGAGGCGATTGACCGTGTCTCCGAGGCTATCGAAAACGGCCGCAAGCAGCGCGACACGGCGGAGGAGCGGGTCTTCCAGGCGCTTTACGATCTTCCCGCCTCAGCACGGCCAGCAACGCCACCGGCGGTATAGGCTCGACACCATCGTCGTTCGCCATGGCAAGTTGGTACGATTGAGCTTTCGGCGGAAGGAGTTGGTGTCCGGCTCCGAAAGGGTCATTTTCGCTGACGTCAACAAGCGCCAGGACCTGCCGACCGGAGAGATGGTTTGCGTCGAGATCATGCCGGACAAACCCGGCAAGTTCGGCGGCCCGATGGGGATGTTCGAGGTAGCCTCGTCGTGGTGTGAGATCGCATCTTGGGCGCAGACGCGACGGGCGACGCCGCGACGCAAGGGTCGGTGGCGACGGAAAATCAGCAGTTGTGTTTGTGCGACAATGGAGCCGAAGGAGCGGGACGCGCCAGCACGAAGCAGCGCTTGGATCGGACACTCCGCGCGCTCCATTCCATATTGTCCCGGCCGATCATTCATCAGCGAATCCAGGACATGACGAGTTGCGGGTCAAGACCTGCAACGTCGACGAGTTTGTCCGGATCGAGGATTCGGAGCCGTCGATAGTGGAATTCTAGGATCCTATCCTTTCGCAGATCCCTCAGCACCCGGTTGACATGGACGAAGGTCAGACCCGTTGCATCTCCAATATCTTCTTGGGTCAGCGGAAGATTCATCTCCTCGATATGACTGCCCGGCCATTGCGCGCGGCAGCGGACGAACAGCTTGAGCAGCAGGTGCGCAACGCGCTCCCGCGCTGAATGCCGGCCAATGCTGGTAAGGCGATCGTAGGCCAAGGTGCAATCCCGCGCGACCAGCCAGGCAAGCCGCAGACCGAACTCGGGCTGCTGGCTGACAATCGGCTGTAGAGCCTTGTGCGGAATTGTGCTGACGACGATGTCAGTCAGAGCTTGCGCGCCATATGTCATCATCGCGCCGCCGCCGGGATGGAATCCGAGCACAGCGCCCGGCAAAGCGAAGTGCAAAATCTGTCGCCGACCGTCATCCAATATATTGTAAAGAATAACCCAACCTTCGAGGAGATTGAATATTGAGTCACACGGTTCGCCCAGGCTGAAGAGATCCTGGCCGACCTTGTATTCCCGATCAGCAGTTTTATAACTCGCGACCGCACATGGAGATCCCGGCTGGCAATCCCCGCACAAACCCCGGTTAACCCGGGCGAAGCAAGCCTCACAACCCGGTAGCTGCTTTGTCGTGCCATTCCCCGGCATCGGCATACGGGCGTTCCTTTCCGCATCACTGATTGTGTTTGCGGCTCCCCGGGGAACTGGGGACCGGAGCACGCCGGGTTGCAGACCTTCGTATCGGCCATGGGCGTGATCCCGCGACGCTCGGATAGTGCTCTCCAAATAAGACGCTTGGCTCGGAGTCATATTACAGTCCTCGATCTGGTCGGTTTCACCTGGAAGGTTGAATCCATCTGACCAGGTCGCCCGGCTCAGCCGGCCGCCTTGGCGGCGCGACGCCAGCGGAGATTGGTCAATCCAGCCGCCATCCCGGTCCACGCGAGGCGTGAACCGTTGGAAGCTGGATCGCCTTCCGCTGGGCCGATCGACCCGCTAGGTCGAGCGCCGAGGAACTGGGGGGTCGAGTCCGGGGACGACTGAGTTTGGATCGGCTTCTTCGGGCCGCATCCCCGCTGAAGAGCGGTGGAACGCATGGGCCGGGAGGTTGCCAGGCAGGGGCGCTAAAGTCGTTGAGCAGGCCGCCGGGCAGGAGCAGCTACTCATCGGACAGGAGGTCTTGTCCGAATTCGGACACTCCGGGCAATCATCGCATTCGTCAATATGGGGCCGAAAGTCAGAAGCGCTTACGACCACCATAGTCGCGTCGGCGCTGATCGCTACAGTCCCGGCCATACTCCGCCCGCTCAGCGTCGTGAAGATCGCCGTGGCAAAGATCAATATGGCGAGCAACCGTAGCATCCGCCTCTTTCCAAGAAGGCCTGAGCCGCAAGTTACCACACGGCCCCGCAGCTACCAATTAGCCCGGCGGAAACCTATACGGGGAAAGGCTCGACGAGATTGATTGAATCAAGTGGCGGTCGTGCGCACCGACCGCCCGGAACCCTGCGCGCGTGGCGCCTTCCCGCTGTCCGCCGGACACCTTGCAGATTGTGAGGTGCCGCCCCGCCCACGCGAATGTTTGATCGAGTTTAAAGTCCGATATGTTAGCCGGTCATATAATTCGCTCGCTTTGCTGGTGTTCAAACGAGGAGCCGATGGCTAGGTCCGCCTGCGTACCACCCCCGCCGGCAAATCGCATTGCGGTCATCGTGATGAAAACCGACGCGGGCCCAGCACTATGCCCCTTCTTCGGCAAGTGCGATGGAATATGGATCGTCGATACGCTTACGGGCGCGACAGAGTTCCACGCCAATCCCCAGCGCACGTCCGCCGCGCTATGCGATCTCATTGTCGCGGCCAGACCGGGTCGCCTGGTTTGCGGTTTTATCGGCGAGCCAGAGAAACAGAGACTTTGTGCTGCCGGGATCGATGTGAGGCTCGGGCCATGCGTGAGGACGATCCAGGAGCTCGTGGCCTGCTTTCCCGCTCTCGTTGCCGCATGACGCCGGCTGCCGCGGGGCGGGACAGGCGGAACATCTGATCGATCCTGCTGCTTCGGCCCATACCCGGCACAAGTTTAACCGGGATCAAAGATTCAGAACAGATGGCCGGCCATGGTTCGAGCGCTGTCGTGTCGCTCGGAGGATGGCGCCAGGTCGATGCCAGCCTGCATCGTCTAGCGAGCTCTAGACGATTGCAGGGCGTGCCGGTGCGTCCCGGTCTGATGTGGGTGGAGTCTCCATGGAACATGACGGTCATGGTAGTGAGGGTGGCTTCTTTCGCTCCCGCGCAAATTGGGTCCTGATCGGCTTTCTCGCGATCGGCGCCTTCTATCTTCTGACCGAGCACCGCGCGCATCTCATCCCGTATCTGGGGTATTTGCCGTTCCTGCTGATCCTCGCCTGCCCGTTGATGCATGTTTTCATGCATGGCGGCCACGGCGGACATGGGCGCAGAGACGATAGCGGAAGCGGATCAGCGGACGTTCGCAAGAACCAGCCCCACAATCACTGAGCCGCGATCAACGGTCCGGAGGTCGACCATGCACGACGACGTTCCTGCCTATGGCCTCTGGTCACTGGTGATTATCAATTCGGCGATCTTCATCTTCTTCGCCTTCAGTTTCTTCAAGCCGCAGACCAAGCGCGACTGGCGGTCCTTCGGCGCCTTCAGCGCCTTTCTGGTCGCGCTGTTCACCGAGATGTATGGGTTCCCGCTCACGATCTATCTGCTCTCGGGCTGGCTGCAGAGCCGCTTTCCGGGTGTCGATTGGTTTTCCCATGACGCCGGGCATCTTCTCGAGGAGATGTTCGGCTGGAGAGCCAATCCGCATTTCGGGCCGTTTCACCTGCTGAGCTTCGTGTTCATCGGCGGCGGCTTTATCCTCATCTCGGCCGGCTGGAAGGTGTTGTATCAAGCACAACGCCATCGCACGCTCGCCACCGGCGGTGTCTACGCCTATGTGCGGCATCCGCAATATGTCGGCTTCGTGCTGGTGATGTTCGGCTTCCTGCTGCAATGGCCGACCTTGCTGACACTCGCGATGTTCCCGGTGCTGGTGTTCATGTACGTGCGCCTCGCGCGCGCCGAAGAACGCGAGTCCTTGGCCGAATTCGGCTCTGACTATGAACGATACATGCAGGACGTTCCGGGCTTCATTCCACGGCTCAGCGGTCCGAAACATAGCCAAGCCGGAGAGGGCTAAGGGCATGCGACTCGGCCTCGCGGATTAAACACGACGGACTGATGACGGTTCCAGCAGGCAATGCATCACATCAACATGGAGTCGGCTTGGATGATCAAGATAAGCTCACATCTTCTTTTCGGCGCCATGCTCTTGGTTGGCGCTCCTGCGTTGGCGGCCGATGAACATCATCCGGCTGACGGCGCTGCGGCTCCTTCCCAATCGATAAATGTGCCCGGACCTCCGATGCCGTCGGGTGGCATGATGTCGATGATGGGTAGCGGCGCCATGCCCATGATGGGAATGATGACGGACCACATCGAGGGTCGGCTGGCGTTTTTGAAGGCAGAACTCAAGATCACGGCAGCGCAGGAGACCCAGTGGAGCACGTTCGCGGAGACCGCGCGGGCCAGTGCGACGGCAATGATGGGGATGCGCGAGAGCATGATGAATGCGCGCGGCGGATCTCTGCCGGCACGCATCGACGAGACCGAGAAGGCGCTCACCGTCTGCCTCCGAACGATCGAGAAGATCAAAGCAGCGGTGGCGCCGCTTTATGCGGGCTTCAGCGATGAGCAGAAGCGCGCGGCTGATCAACTGATGACGAGCCCAATGGGACCGATGGGTATGATGCAGTGACGGGGCAGGCTGGGAGGCCTCCCAAACATCCGCGGGAGGATAGCGCCTGACAATAAGGTCGATCCAGGGTCCGGTTCATAAGCAGTAACTGACAGTCGCGGCGATGCAGACCGCGGTCAGGAAGTTGGCGGCGAGGCGGTCATATCGCATGGCGACACGTCGGAACTCCCGGAGGCGGCAGAACATGCGGTCGATTGCGTTGTGGTCTCGGTAGAGCGCCGGCGAAAAGCAGTTCTTCCAGCGTTGGGAGGTCCGCGTGTGGATCTTGGTCGTGCGCCCGCCACGTGAGCGGCCGATTGCTTGACTGGGCTCTCCCCCTTTCCGCCGGAGGCCGAGCAGTGCGCTTTCACAGCAGAACGGTCGAGATGAGCACTTGGGCCTGAGGACCGCCTGCGCTCGCAAGAGCATGGAAGAGATCGATCCCGCCCCTCGTTGGCCCACCGGATATACCGGTTTTAGAGCGTTTTGCGCGGCTCGTAGTTGGGCAATCCGTCAATCCAGCGGCCACCGGACTTCAACATGAACGATGTCGCTGGCTACCCGGCGGTCATCGACACGCGGCTTGCTTCGCGTGTCTCTCTGAAAATGAGGTTCAATGCGTGAGACTGCGCGTTTGCCGGGCAAAACGATCCCGATCCATCGCGACTTCCTCTCCGAAGCAGTGAATTGCACGTCGCTGAAAACGCCAAACAATTCATGGGTTCGGACGCTAACCTTTTGATATCAACGGGAGCGGGAATGGAGCTTCGTCATCTTCGGCATTTCGTGGCGGTCGCAGAAGAGCTCCATTTTACACGTGGCGCGCAACGCGCCGGCATCGAGCAATCCCCATTGTCTCGATCAATCAAGACTCTCGAACGGCGCCTTGGCGTGGTATTATTCGAGCGTACACGGCGATCCACGAAGCTAACGCCGGCCGGTGAACGTCTTCTCGTCCATGCGCGTGCGCTCCTCGCATCCGCCGACGAAGCGCGCATAGACGTTCGCACGGCAGCAACGACGGGAGACACAATCAGCCATTTGCACATCGGCATTTGCGACGGTGTACCACTAGCACGCCTCGCACGGCTGATTTACGAAGTAAAACAGGAAAGTCAACAAGTCGTCGTGTATATCCATGAAGCGTCAGTGACGCAGAATATCGAAGGCTTGCGAAGCGGCTTTCTTGATGCGGCGCTCACGCCAGAGAGCGGATACGGCAAGGGGATTTTGTCCGAAGCAGTCTGGCGAGACCCGCCGATCGCTTTGATGCCGAGTGGTCATCCCCTGGCCGGAAAGAAGCGGATCAAACTGTCTGGGATTGTTAAAGAGCCTCTCATTCTAAGTAGACCCGACACGGGTCTTAGCCAACAATCCCAGATCGAACAGTTCGTTCGAAGCGCAAGCTCGACCCCCAATATTGTTAGTCGCACCACGACGCTTCCGATGTTGGTTACGCTGGTTCTTGCGGGCTATGGCATCGGAATAGCGACCGCCGCTCAACTCGAGGCGGTCGAGGTGGATGGCATTGCCCTCCGGCCCCTGAGCGATGCGCCCGCTGATCTGAAGACTTGGTTGATGGTGCGTGAGGGGACACTCAACGAGCCACTATCTCGTTTCATCGAGCGAGCCCGGGCCATTATTTAAAGCGCCTCTACGGCAAGGCCGCGCGGCACGGAATCCCTTGTCACGAGCAATAAAGGTTTCGAGCATGAGTGGGGCCAACGTCAAAGCATCGACAACCGTGCCGTGAAGCTCGGAATGAAGAGCGGCATATCGATCGAGGTCGGCTCGAAGTTGCACCGTCATGGTGATGGTGAGTTTGACGGTTTCAGCTTTCGGCACCGGTCCGAGGCTAAGTTTTCTGGTCAATCATCCCTCCTGATGTCAGCCGTCATCGGGGCGGCGCGATAGGGTCGCAAGACGAGATCCTTATTGACGATGACGCGGACCGGAAAGCCCGGCCGCACCTTCAAGGTCGGCTGGATATTGAGATTTCGCCGTGTGATCTGCTGGCCGACATCGTTGATGGTGTCCTGGGCACCATCCCGGGTCGCGATGATGACCTGATCGCCGTTCGTTCCCTGATTTTGAGGGGCTGCCAGTTCGGCGCCAATGCCGAGCAGCGAGGAGAGGACCGCGCCTCCGATCAGGCGGAGCCAGTGATTGTCGACCTCATCTTCAAGGCCCGAATAGCCGGCGGTATCGACGCCGGAGAGACGATCCAGCACGATGGAGGAGCCGTCCGGCATGATGAGGCGATTCCAGACCAGGAGCACACGGCTCTGGCCGAAGGTGACGCCGGAATCGTACTGGCCCATCAGGCGGGTGCCCTGGGGGATCAAGAGATGCCTGCCCGTAGCCGTGTCGTAGACATTCTCGGTGACGGTACCGATGATCTGGCCCGGCAGATCGGAATTGATCCCCGTCACCAAGGCGGCCGGAATGATGGTGCCGGCCATTACCTGATAGGGCGAGCGTGGCGTTTGGAGAGTTCCAGATCCGTAAATCTTCTGGTCGGCTTCGCGGCTTGCGAACGCCTGCTTGCGATCCTGCATATTCTGCGTGGTCATTTCATCGACGGGCGGAGCAACGGTAGATTCCGCACCGGTAGCGCGTATGGCGGTGAGATCGAGCCGGTTTGGCTCCGGCGAGGCGGCCGCGGTTGCCGATACCTCCTGCTTCGGGCGTGTCGTCTGAAAGAACACGGCTGCTTTCGCTGCGGCTTCCGCTTCCTGCTGGGCACGAAGGCGCGCCGCGCGTTTGGCATCCTCTTCCGGATCAGCCCTGAAACTCGGCCGCTCGGGCATGGGCGGAATGCCCGCCTCCCGTTCGGTGCGCACGACTGGCCCACCGAGCTCACCGGGCAAGGGGGCACCGAGCTTCGGTGGTTGAACCTGCGTATAGTCGCGCGGTAACGTTTGCAGCCCCTCCGCCGGGTTGACGCGATCGGTGTTGTAGAGCTCCTCATCGGTCCGGGCTGATCTGTCCCGGCTTTGCAACGCCCAAATCATCGCGCCAAGCACTGCGGTAGAGACGGCGCCGGCGAGCACCATCAAGGTCCAGCGATTGAGACGGGTCACGGGACGCGGCTTGGCGCGAATGGCGAGATCGGGTGGCGGGGATTTGGGTGGCACGGTCATAGCCCGAAGATCCCCAGCCGGTTGCCATCGGTGCGCGAGATACGCACGATCTGCTGCTTCTCGCCGCCGAGACGAAGCTCCGCCGCACCGAACAGGCGATCGACGATGTAATAAGGCGGCTTTGCGCGGTAGTTGACGAGCTGGTTCTCCCCAGTGGGGCCGACAACGAACAGCGGCGGCAACTCGCCCTGGGCGATACCGGCGGGAAACTGGATATAGACCTTCTCACCGTCATCGAAGACGCGGGTCGGCCGCCACGATGGATTGTCGCCTGTGATCTCATAGCGGAACTGGACTCGCTCGAGCGCGACGGCATTTGCGACCGGCGTGGCAGTCCCCGCACGATCATTCTGACGTTGCAGCGCGAGAAGACGGTCGTGTGGATAGTCCCAGGAAACCGATGCCATCCAGGTCTGGGGCGTCGATGTGAGTTCGAGGAGGTAGGTCCGGCGGTTGGTGTTGACCACCAGATTGGTCTTCAGATCCGGCCGCGTGGGTTTCACCAGGATGTGGGTCTGCTGGCTTCCGCCCCCACCGCTGGTCGTGTCGCCGATCACCCATCGCACGGTGTCGCCGGCCGAGACGGAGATCAGCTCTTCGCCGCTCTGCAGGGCGATGTCCGTTACTTTTTCAGGCGCCGCATAAATCTGATAGAGCGCGCCAGCCATGTAGGGCCAGACCTGCGTTGCATTGACATAGCCGGTGCGGGTCGGTTGCACGCGGGCCGCATCATTGGCCGTCGTGACGCGTAGCTTCGGATCGGCAGGTTCAACTGTTCCGCCCTTGACTGGCATCGGCTTTAACTGGCCGGGCAGTGGCAATGGCTTCGGCAGCTCGACTATCTCGACGGGACCAGCCGGCTCGACGATCCGGCTCGCCTCGTAGGGTTCATCCAGGGAGATTTCCGGCGGCGGTGTTTTCCCGGCGCAACCCGCCAGCAACGTGACGGACGAGAGGAGGAGAATGCGGAATGGCAGCATGCGGGTCATGATCCTTTTCTCCTTCACGACCCGCCGGCGCCGAGTTCACGGCTCCAGTTGATGCCGTTGACGAAAATGCCGAGAGGATTCTTACGCAGCCGGTCCTCGGTGCGCGGTGGTTGCATGATGATGGTGAGGATGCCGGTCCAGCGATCCGTGCCGGCAAGCTGATTGTTCTCATAGCGCCGCTCGATCCAGCGGATCTGGAAGGAGCTGTCCGATGCGCGCACGACGCTGGTGACCTCGACGGCGACCGACATTTTGCCGACCTTGCCGAACGGATCGTTGGCGCGCGCATAGTCATTCAACCCGGCGCTGCCGCGATCGGTGGTGAAGTCGTAAGCCTCGAGCCAGTTCTGCCGCACCACGATGGGATCGGTGGGCAGTGCGCGCACATTCTGTATGAACCGGGCGAGCGCGTAGGCAATCTGGGCGTCGGTCGGCCGATAAGCTTCCACGGCCGGGCCAACGGTCTTGACTTGACCGAGCTGATCGACCTCGACCACATAGGGCGTGACGGTGGAGCGGCCAGCCTGCCACAGCAGACCGCCAGCCATGCCCACGGCAAGTGTCAGGCAGCCGAAGGACATGAGCCGCCAATTGCGTGCTTGAACGCGGGCGGAGCCTAGGCGTTCATCCCACAACTGGCCGGCGGCCTGATAGGGCGTGGCGGGTTCCGACGTTTGCGAATAGCGCACGCCAGCGCGTTTGAAGCGCATTGTTCAATCCTCCTGTCGCAGGGATGGGTTGGCTCCCGAGCCGCCATGATCCCCCAAGCGAAGGGCGTGAGCCGCAGTGGTTGCTCCGTGGGAGACGCGCGAGTTGCGCGGTCCATGTCTCACGCGATTGGCCCATGCGGGAGCACCGCCGGCACCGGCGAACGACGCATCGTTCCCAGCCCCACCCATCGCTCCCATGGGCTTGCCGCCGGTAGCCGTCCAAGCGCTATGGGCGCCGGCGGAAGCACGGGCGCCGACCGTGCCCGCGACGCGTGACACGACACTGCGGCCCGCCTGCATGACGGCGCCACCACCCGCTTGCGCCACGCTGGCAAGACCAGCTCCGACCTCTCCCATGCCCGATGCACCGGACGTCGCCGCACCAAGCTCGAAGGCGGCACGCGCGCCGCCCGACATGGTGGATGCCGCCTTGACGCCGGAACCTATAGCGGCCCCGCCGAGCCGTGCCGCGCCGACAGCTCCGGCGCCTGCCGCGACCGCCATGCCGCCGGCGGCGAGCGCGGTGCCAGCGACTGCACCCGCGCCGAGCTGCGGGGCGCCGGAGACGAGACCCGTCGCGATCGACGGGCCGAAGATGCCCAGCCCAAGCATGGCGAGCGACGCCAGCATGATCGCCAGCGCGTGATCGATGGACGGCTCTGTTCCCGCCGAGGCACGAAATTCCGCGAAGAGGCCGTTGCCGATGCCAACGATAACGGCAAGGACCAGGATCTTGATCCCGGACGACACGACATTGCCGAGCACGCGTTCGGCCAGGAAAGCCGTCTTGTTCCAAAATGCGAAGGGCACCAGCACGAAGCCGGCCAACGTGGTCAGCTTGAACTCCAGCAACGTCACAAAGAGCTGCACCGCGAGCACGAAGAAGCTGACGATGACCACGAGCCAGGCGAGGAACAGGACGGCGATGGTGTCGATGTTGGAGAAGACGGAGGTGAAGCCGGACAAGTCGCCTATCTGCGCGAGGATCGGCCGGCCGGCGTCCATGCCGACAGAGGCGAGCTTACCGGGACGCAGGAAATCGTCCTGGGACAGGCCGGAGCCAGAGGCGGTCAGGCCGAGCCCGGCGAAAGATCTGAAGATGATGCCGGCCAGCGAATTGAAGTTTGTAATGATGTAGGCGAAGGCACCGACATAGAGGACCTTCTTGATGAGCTTCGCCAGAATCTCGTCATTGCCGGCTCCGAAGGCCCAGAACAGGCCGGCGAGCGTTATATCGATGGCGATGAGCGTCGCCGAAAGGTAAGTGATCTCACCGTGAAGCAGGCCAAACCCGCTGTCGATATACTGCGAGAAGGTGTCGGTGAAGCGGTCGATGACGGAGAGATCGTCCATGGACAATCACTCCGCGTCCGGCGCGATAGGGTCGGTTTTCTCCGGAGTTCCGCTCTTCTTCAGTGACGGGAATAGATCGACCGGATGTGGCGTGTACGGCGTTCTGCCTGAACCCATGAAGCGGCGCCGCTGCGCTTTGCTGGCCATGGTGCACAGCTCGTCGCCTGTCCCAACCCAGTCGTCCTTGCAAAGCTTTTGCACCTCACGGAGCCGTTGCGGATCGGCGGCGAGGCTGTCCACCGTGTCGGCCGCCCGCGCCGATTGGACGAGAAGTCCGGCGCCGGTGGCAACCGCGGCCACGACAGCGAGACGGATGATTTGTCTGAGCATGGCGGGTCCCTCAATCGCGGAACAACCGGACGGGTGCCGGCGTATAGCTGCTGCCATCACCCATGAATCGGCGGCGAACCTCACGCGCCCGCTCCTCCTCCGCGACGGCACGGGCCTGTTCCGCGGCGACGGCGCGGTCCTGAGAGAGCTTGAGCCGGGAGGCGTCGATCGCTTGCTTAGCCTGAAGGGCAAGGAGCTGGTTGGTCGCCTGCGTCGCGTCGAGATTCCCCGTTGCCGACTGGCTGCGAGTGACGAGATCGCCGAGAGTAGCCTCGTCGGAGGCGAGGTTTTCGGAGACCTGCGCCTGCATCTTCATGGCCGTTTCCAGAGCGGATCGAGACTGCTCCCAGCGCTTTCGCACATCGGCGAGGATCTGATCGCTCGATGCGGACGCCGCGTATTCCTTCGGGTAGAGCTGCTGGAATTGCCGTTCCATCGCCGATATGTCGAAGCTCAAGCCCTCGGCCTCGCTGATAAGGCGCTCCGTCTTGGCGACGGACTGTTTCAGATCGTTTAGTGCGGAGAAATCGAGGCTCGTCAGGTTCTTTGTTTGATTGAGGAGCGACTGAGCTTCGTTTTGCAGGCTCTTGATCTGGTTGTTGACCTGGTCCAGGGCTCGAACCGCCGACAGCACATTCTGGCTGTAGTTGTTCGGATCGAAAACGATCTGCGCCGCGACCGGCGGCGCGAGAGCGATGCCGAGCGCGCAGGCACCGGCAAGGCAAAGTGGTGTCCTCATGATGCGGTCTCCTGATTTTGCGGAAGCGGGAATTGGCGGATGAGGTCGGCTGCCCAATCGAGCCCGCGCACGTCGAGCCATGCTGCGGCAAAGGCATCGCGCCCATGGGACACGAGGACATCGTCCATCTGGCGATGATCCTCGGGGCGGCTGGCACCGGCGAAGGCGAACGCCACAGGTCCGAGATCGAGGTCGAACAGCCGATTGCCGAGACGGGATTGGTAGTAGTAATCCCGCTTCGGCTGAGCCCGCGTGATGATATCGATCTGGCGGCTGTTGAGGCCAAATCCTTCATAGATCGTGCGGAGCTGCGGTTCGCTCGCCTGCGGCGACGGCAGGAAGATCCGGCTCGGGCAGCTCTCGACGATGGCTGGCGCGATGGCAGAACGCTGGATGTCGGCAAGCGACTGGGTGGCGAAAACGACGGCGACGTTCTTCTTGCGCAGCACCTTCAACCATTCACGGATGCGCGCAGCGAAGATGGGATCGTCGAGAAACACCCAAGCCTCATCGAGCACGAGCAGCGTGGGCGATCCGTCGAAACGCTCATCGAGACGATGAAAAAGATAGGTGAGGACCGGCGTCACGGCGCTCGCCGTGTGCATCAGTTCCTCCATTTCGAAGCCCTGCACGTCGCCGAAGCCAAGCCGATCGGCATCGGCGTCCAGCAGCCGGCCATGTGGCCCCGACAGGGTGTAGGGTTGCAGCGCCTGGCGGAGCCGGTTCGATTGCAACAGCGTGGAAAAGCCGGTGAGCGTTCGCTCCTCACGTGGGGCGGATGCAAGGCTGGTCAGTGCCGACCAGACGGCGTCCTTCACATCGGGCACGATTTCGACGTGTTCATGCCCGAGCAAGCCGGCGATCCAATCGGCCGCCCACGAGCGGCTGTCGTCATCCTCAATGCGGGCGAGCGGCTGAAAGGCAATGGCGTCGGAGGATCCGAGATCGTAATACTCGCCGCCGAGGCCCAAGATGGTGGCGCGGGCCGAGCCACCCTTGTCGAAGATGAAGATGCGAGAGCCGGCATAGCGGCGGAATTGGAGCGCCAGCATTGCCAGCAGCACGGATTTGCCGGCACCGGTAGGGCCCACGATCAAAGTGTGGCCGACATCGTCGACATGAGTGACGAGCCGGAACGGCGTGCCGCCGGCCGTGCGGGTGACGATCAGCGGCGGAGCATCGAGATGGCCATTCTTCTCGGGGCCTGCCCAAACCGCCGAGACCGGCATCATGTGTGAGAGGTTCAGAGTCGAGATCAGCGGCTGGCGAACATTGGCGTAGGCATGTCCAGGGATCGAGGACAGCCATGCCTCCGTCGCGTTCAGCGTCTCCGGAATGGTGACGAAGCCACGCCCCTGGATGATCCGCTCGACGGCCTTCAGCTTCTCGTCAGCGAGATCCGGACTTTTGTCCATGACCGTAACGGTGGCCGTGACATAGCCATAGGCCACGGCATCTGAGCCCAGCTCCTGCAATGCTTCGTCCGCATCAGCGGATTTGTTGGCGGCGTCTGAATCGACTAGCGAAACTTCCTGCTGGAAGATCGTTTCGCGCAGCAGCGTGACGATACCCTTGCGTTTCGCGAACCATTGCCGCCGCACCTTGGTCAGCTCGCGTTCGGCTTCCGCCTTGTCGAGCGACAGGAAACGGGTCGACCAACGATAGGCGAAGCCGAGACGGTTGAGGTCGTCAAGGACGCCGGGCCAGGTCGAGGGCGGAAAGCCGCGAATGGTCAGCACGCGCATATGCTGGTCCCCCAGCATCGGCGCTAGTCCACCGGTGAAATCGCAGTCAGGCAACAGCGCGTCGAGATGGAACGGCACCTGGGGAACGGCGACAGGGTGCCGCTGCGTGGAGATGCAAGCGTGAAGGTAAGTCAGCGTTTCCTCATCGGAGAACCAGCGGATCTCCGGCATGACGCCGTCGAGCAAGGAGAGAAAGCGGTCGGTCTCGGAAATGAAGGCTGCGAGATGGTCGCGCCAATTCACGGTGCGCCGCTCGGTGCTCTCGTAGAGGAGCTGGCCGGCGCGGGCCTTGCTTTCGGACGGCGGCAGGAAGGCGAGCGTGATGTAGTAGGCGCTCTCGAAATGTGTGCCTGCTTCCTCGAACGCCGCGCGCCGCTCTTCCTCTACGAGCCACGACACCGCGTCGGGAAATTCCGAGATGGGATATCCGGCGGCGATGCGCCGTTCAGCTTCGACGAACAGCGCCCAGCCGGAGCCGAGGCGCTTCAGCGCGTTGTTGAGCCGGGCAGTGGTCGCCACCAGCTCGCTTTCCGTTGCGCTGTCGAGGTCGGGGCCACGAAACTGTGCGGTGCGTTGGAACGCACCGTCCTTGTTGAGCACGACGCCCGATGCGACGAGCCCGGCCCAAGGCAGATAATCCGCGAGGCTCGCGGGGTGCGTGCGATATTCGGCAAGGTTCATCATGAACTCACGCCTCCAGAAACGCGCGGTGCTTCAGGTGGCGGGCGAAGACCTCCATGAACTGGGGATCGGCCTTCGCCCCCCAGACGGCGAGCGCATGGCCCGCCATCCAGAGCACGATGCCGCCAATCCACAGATGCAGGCCGATGCCGATGGCGGCGGCGAGTGTCCCGTTGAGGATCGCCACCGATCGCGGGGCGCCGCCCAGCAGGACGGGCTCCGTCAGTGAGCGGTGCAGCGGCACTTCGAAGCCGTCGGCATGGACCGCCATTAGACCAGCGCTCCGCCGCCAAAGCTGAAGAAGCTGAGGAAGAAGGAACTGGCGGCGAAGGCGATGGAGAGGCCGAAGACGATCTGGACCAGCTTGCGGAAACCGCCGCCGGCATCACCGAACGCCAAGGTGAGCCCGGTCACGATGATGATGATCACGGCGATGATCTTGGCAACCGGCCCCTCGATCGATTCAAGGATGGATTGCAGGGGCGCTTCCCATGGCATGGACGAACCAGCGGCGTAAGCTGGGGAAACCAGAAAGGCGGACATCAGCAAAGCCGCCGTTCCGGAGATCCGGTTTCGAAACTTTCCTGCAACGCTCGAAAGCGGATTTGCTGAAATGGGTGTCTCCGGATTTACGGAAACGCTCGAATCCGCACTTGCGGATTTACGTTTCTGGTTTGTTCCAGCATTCAGGAAAAGCATGAATACGGACGTGATGGGCGGCATCCCTAATCTCCTGTGAAGTGCTCTATTGCGTAGGCATCGCCGTCGAGGCCCATGACGCGGATGATGTCCTCGACGCGGCGTTTGCTACCGCGCCCGGCGATGAAGACGATGATGTCCACGGCCTCCGCGATCAGCGCGCGCGGCACGGTGACGACGACTTCTTGTATGAGCTGCTCCAGCCGGGTGAGTGCTCCCCGCGCAGAGCCTGCATGCAATGTCGCGATGCCGCCGGGGTGCCCGGTTCCCCACGCCTTCAGGAGGTCCAACGCTTCAGCGCCGCGCACCTCGCCAACAACGATGCGATCCGGGCGAAGCCGCAAGGTGGAACGCACCAGATCGGCGGTGGAGACGGTATTAGCCTTTGTCCGGAGAGCCACATGATCGTCGGCTACACATTGCAGCTCGATCGTGTCTTCGAGCACCAGAACGCGATCGCCAGTGGCCGCGATCTCTTGGAGCAGGGCGTTGGCGAGGGTGGTCTTTCCCGTCGACGTTCCACCGGCAATGATGATGTTCCGTCGGTCGAGGACAGAGCTCCTCAGAAACTCTGCCTGCACCTCGGTCAAGATGCCGTTGGTGACATATCGGGCCAGCGGTATGACGCCGGCGGCGCGCTTGCGGATGGCGAAGATCGGTGCGACGGCGATGGGTGGCAGGACGCCTTCGAACCTTTCACCCGTTTCCGGCAACTCGGCGGAGAGAATCGGATGCTCGCGGTTGACCTCCAGGCCGACATGGTTCGCCACAACCTTGATGATGCGGCGGCATCCTCCGGGGAGAGGATGGCGCCCGTGGGCTCGCGGCCCGAGCCGAGCCTGTCGATCCAAAGCTTTCCGTCGGGATTGAGCATGACTTCCACGACGTCCGGATCGTCGAGCGCGGCGATGATCGCCGGCCCCATGGCACTGCGCAGCATGCGGACCTGACGATCGCTGACGATCCGGGACGGGGAGCGCGGCCTATCCATCATGTGGCGCCGCCTCGGCATCGTGGTCTTCCGATCCAGCGGACCCCTGATCCTCGTTGTCGTCGGCCTGGCCGAAGAAGCAACCTTCATCAGGGAAGATCTCTTCATGGACCTGCCGAACGAGGCTGCCGCCACGCTGCAGGTGGCGGCCGAGTTGGTCGACGAATTGGTTGAAGCGTAGGCGCCCCTGCGCGCGAGCCGCCTTCTGATGCGCCTCCGGAAGAGGAGCTGAAACCGACAACGTGTAGCGGATGAATAGCGCCAGGGTCTCGATCAGGATGGTCTGGTCGCGTTCCAGCCGGCCGAACTGGTTCGACAGTCGGTCGAGGCGTGAGGCCAGCGCCGCCTCTCGCCGGTCGGCACCATCGGGAGAAAGATAGGAAGAGAGCGCAGCCGCGACGATCGCTGATTTCGTTTCACCTTTGAGGGCTGCAAGCTGACGCAGCCGCTTGGCATGGTCGGGCTCGATGAAGATGTTGAGACGGGTTTTGCTCATAGCGCGATCCCGTCATCGGGATCGAGCGAGGCCAGACGCGCCACGCGCCGGAACTGCCGGTCCGGTTTGGGAAGCTTACCGTCGCGTGTGACGGGGTTATCTGTCTCATCGTCGAGGACGGACAGATCGTCATCGCGACCATCAGGCAGACGTATGACTTCGGCTTTGTCGAACTCCGGGACGAGCTGATGTCCGCCTTCTACGGGCACGGCGGATGCCTGTGCGCCCGTAGAAGCGAGGATAGAAGATTTCGACCGCGGAAGGCCGGTCCAATCGTCCGTTCGCGCAGCCGGCCGATCAGCATATCCATCGTCTGAGAGAACCGGTGCTGGCAGCACGCGCGAAGTGAAATTGCTGTCGGTGAAATATCGGATCTTGGTGGCCTTGGCCGGTGGATGGCCGGAGACCATGATGACTTCTTGAGTGTCGGGAAGCTGCATGACCTCGCCGGGTGTCAGGAGCGGGCGGGCCGTCTCTTGCCGAGATACCATTAGGTGCCCCAGCCAGGGTGACAGGCGATGGCCGGCATAGTTGCGCTGGGCGCGAAGTTCCGTCGCCGTGCCGAGCGCGTCCGAAATGCGCTTGGCTGTGCGTTCGTCGTTGGTCGCGAAGGCGATTCGAACGTGGCAGTTGTCGAGGATGGAATTGTTCGGGCCGTAGGCCTTTTCTATTTGATTGAGGCTCTGCGCGATGAGGAAGGAGCGCAGGCCATAGCCGGCCATGAAGGCCAAGGCGCTCTCGAAGAAGTCCAGCCGGCCGAGCGCCGGAAACTCGTCGAGCATGAGAAGCAGCTTGTGCTTGCGGGCGATGCCGTCCGAGCCGTCGAGGCTTTCTGTCAGCCGGCGGCCGATCTGGTTGAGGATCAAGCGAATGAGCGGTTTGGTGCGCGAAATGTCCGAAGGCGGCACGACCAGATAAAGCGAGACCGGATGATCGGCGGCGATCAAGTCGGCGATGCGCCAATCGCAGCGCGATGTGACGGTCGCGACCGTCGGATCGCGATAGAGGCCGAGGAACGACATGGCGGTCGAGAGCACACCGGAGCGCTCGTTCTCGCTCTTGTTCAATACCTCGCGCGCGGCGCTGGCCACGACGGGATGCGGGCCAAGCGCCCCGAGATGCGCCGTGGTCATCATGGACCACAAGGCTTTCTCGAAGGGGTGGGCCGGATCGGAGAGAAAGTTGGCCACACCGCGGAGCGTTTTGTCCTCTTCGGCGTAGAGGACATGCAAGATCGCGCCGACTAGAAGCGAATGGCTGGTCTTTTCCCAGTGATTGCGCCGCTCCAACGCGCCTTCGGGATCCACCAATATGTCCGCAATGTTCTGGACGTCGCGGACCTCATGGACGCCTCTGCGGACTTCCAAGAGAGGATTATAGGCGGCGCTCCTCGGGTCGGTCGGGTTGAACAGGAGGCAATGGGAGAACTGCGCGCGCCAGCCGGCGGTCAGCGTCCAGTTTTCCCCCTTGATGTCATGGATCACGGCAGAGTACGGCCATGACAGCAGCGTTGGCACAACGAGCCCAACGCCCTTGCCGCTTCTCGTCGGTGCAAACGCCATGATGTGTTCGGGGCCGGCATGGCGCAGATAGGTGCTGGCCATGAGCCCGAGAAAGACGCCGGCCGGCTTCGTCAGGCCCGCCGCCGCGATGTCCGTCTTATCGGCCCAGCGGGCGGAACCATAGGTGGTGACGAGCTTCGATTGCCGGGCTCGCCAGACGGAACCGATGATGGCGGACAGAGCGGCAATGACGCCGCTGCCTCCAGCGACCGTACCCCCCGTTTGGAAAATGTCCGGAGCATAAGCATCATAAACATACCACCACTCGAACAACCGCCAAGGGTAGTAAATTGGTAAGTTATCGATTAAGAACCAGGGTTCTCCAAGGCGTCGCTGGAAGCCAAGCTCAAAGGCCACCCACTGCGTGGCGGCCCAGGTGCCGGCAAGCGCGATGCCGAACACCACCAGCATCTGACCGATCAACACCTTCGTCGGTGTCATTCCCGCTCCTGCAACAGCCGCAGTTTTCGGCCGTGCGAACGACCGACAAGGCATAAGGCTTGTTGCTTGAAGGGGTTAAGTCAAAGACCATTCTTGCGCGTAACAGCGGCAACTATGATCTAAGTACGATCCGACATTACTCCTTACTATTTATTACTACTGATGGCAATTTGGTATTGCGGCAATGAGTCACGTAAAGCGCCAGAAATATCTTGGGCACCAAGACGCGTCAGAGACAAGCAGCATACAGCCGCGCAATACAGTACCTGCATTCTACTTTTAGTATACGCGGAAGGCGTCTACCCCGATAACGATTTGTGCAACGCGCCAAAATGGGTGATGCAAGCGGGTATATACTCCGCTTAGCTTAGAAGCCATGTCGACATTCCCGACTTCGCATTGGCTCATGCGATCGATCACGGTCCCGCGCTTCCGATCGATGTCATTGGCATTTTCGGTAAGAATTGAAAGCGCCAATGACGATAAAGTTGAGCTGTTCTCAATTCCCCGCTTGGTTAGGCAGCCAACGCCAGCTTTGCCCCGTCGTTCGTCATCTTGGAGCTGATGTTGAACCACGCATTTGGAGAATCGGGATCGATCTGCTGGACCTTGAAACCAAGGGTTAAGGCGGCTGCGATCAGCATTCCATTCGCGACATAACCACGCGAATGCCGCGAATCCCCGAAACGCTCAGCCTGATGTTTCAGACCATAACTAGAAGATTTGCGGTTGATCGTCTTACGTTTGCTGAATTGCGATAGAAAACGGGATGCTTGGATGAACTCATCGGCGGCGTGATCGCCCAGCATTGACGCTCGGTCTGCCATGAACTCGGCCCGGCGCTCCTCAGGGGTCTTTGAACGGCCGCGATAAACATTGTAGCCGAATTGAGTGAGGAGCGGTTCCAGCGCCATCGCACGTCGAATGCCGACCTTGGCCAAAGTGCGTGCGATCCGTCCAGGTTCGGAATCGAAACCGTGCTCTTGGAGATAGCCCAGGAAGGCTCCTTCGTTGGTGGAAACCTCGGCTGAGCCATTCGCGAGGCTCGCCCTCATGGCGGCATTGGTGTTCCACCCGAGGCCCCGAGCAAGAGCCTCGATCCTATGCGACGATTTCACCTCCGGCAGAGTTGCACGCAGCTCTGCCTTCATGTCCTCGACATCGTTTGCGGTGATTTCCAATCTCATCATCAAGTCCTCGGTTGCGGGCTCGAGCAGTTCGCCGATTACGCAGCCAGCCCAATCCGCAAGGATCGATGAGAGGTGGCATGAAGATCAATATTTAGGCCGTTTGACCCGGCGATAGGTCGAAGGTGGCAAGCCCACGTCGAAGATGGTCGTCGCGTGGCTCGGCGTCAAGGTTGACGTCAAATTCCCAGACCCTTGTGCCGCCCGAATTCCCACGAGACGCTATTGCCACGAACAACCCCAGCGACCGTCTGGCCAAGGCGCTTTTGCAGCACCGGACGCCACGGCACGAGGCTGAATCCCACGCCGTCGTCCAGCATGGCAAAGCGACCACTGGCGAGCATGACGGAGCGGCGATAGATGCCACTGACGTGTTCTCCGTCGCGCACGGCACGATGATGCAGGCCGGTTTCCTCGACGATCTTTCTGGAAGCGGTTTCGACTTCCCGATCGCGCAGCGTGGCGAGCAGATTCCGGACGAGCAACACACGCTGCCCACGCCGCTCGGCCAGGCCCTGATCGACGAGGAAGTTCTCCCGCTCGCGCATGGCCTCTCGAACGCTGGCGCCGAATCCGGTCTGCGCGAGTGCGGAGGTGTCGCCAAAGCGCTGCCGATCGAGCCAAGTCGCACCAATCGCGCGCGTCTGTCGATCAAGCGGCAGATGTGATCGAAGCTCGACATCGACACCACCAAGGCCGCGGGCATCATGAGCTTTACCGCGCTCGGCGAGGTCGGCCGGCACGCGCCAGACGCCGTCTTCCGTACGGTCGACGATCCCGACCCGGCGAAGGGCTTCGAGTCGACGGACGTGTGCGGCGACGAAGCTCTCCGGATCGTATCCTGGCTTGGCTTCGGCGCGCTCCACCGCAAGATGGTGTTCGGCGCGGTAGACGCCGTCAACAGCGAGGCTGGCGATGGTCCTATCCGCCCCGCGTTCCACTACCGCGCGCGTCTCGACGATACCGCCGATCGGAAGGGCTTCGAGATCGGCGCTCACCGAAAGCGGAACATAGTGTGCCCGGCCATCGATCCCGTCGACAACGAGATAGGCTCGATCATAGAGTTCGTCAGCCAGTCCCTTGTCGACGATGCGACCGATGACGGGCGTTTGTGATGACATCGCGTCAAGCACGACCAGCTCACGCTTCTCGCCGGACATGACGCGCTGCATGGTACGGATGATGTCGCCGCGCTCGCCCATGCCACGCAACGCGGTTTCGGCGTCGTCGTGCAGCGCCCAGATGCAACCGCCAGTGCGGTCGGCAAGGCCCATCTCGACGAGCCGCTGGAGCCGACCGATCATCACCGTGCGTCGGAAGCGAGCGTGGGCGTCGGCGGGTTCGCTAAGCAGGTCGATGACACCCGCCTCCGCCTCATGCTGGATCATTCGGTCGATGGCGGTCCAGCGCTCCTGCTCGACCTCGCGCAACATGGAGTTGTGGATTTCCATCTCAGTGCGGGGACCGAGCCATTCGGTTGCCAGTTCGCGGGCACGGTTGCGCATGCCGTCGGCGATGTAATCGCGGGCGATGACCAGATCCGATCCGTCGTCCTGGCGACCGCGCAGCACGATATGAGTGTGAGGATTGTCGGTGTTCCAGTGATCGACCGCCACCCAATCGAGCTTGGTTCCTAGATCGGCTTCCATGCGGCCCATGAGATCGCGAGTGAAGGCTTTCAGATCGCCAAGATCGGCCGCATCTTCCGGCGAGACAATGAAACGGAACTGATGTCGGTCCTCGCGGCCGCACTGTTCGAAAGCGGTGGTATCGGCCTTGTCCGTGCCGGGTCCATAGGCGTGGGCCTTGCTGCCATCCTTGGTCACGCCGTCGCGCTCGATATAGCGCAGATGGGTGATGGTCGAGCGCGTACCGGCCTTCTCCAACTTGACCAAGCGGGTCTTGATGACCACGCGGCGAGAACTGCCGCGCAGGGTCTGACCAGCGAACTTCGCGGCGACGTGGCCGCGGCCGAGACGGGCGCCGGAACGCACCCGCCCGGAACTGAACGACCGGCCGCTTGTCGAACCGGAATGGGAAACGGCCTTAAGAACGCGTGCGGTGAACTTAGGCGTCCTTGCTCGACCACGCGATTTTGGTGGCGAGGCCCTTGGCCGGAAGCGGTTGTCGTCACGATCTGGCATGACGGCGATCCTGCCAATCCTGTACAAGCCCATGCGATGAAGCACGCGAAAGCTCACGCATAAACAATGGCTTGATGATTCTATAGGCACGCGGGCTCATCCGCCGCGTGCCGCCCCAACCGACGTGCAGACAAGAACTTCGGGACAGGCGCGTGCCGTCCCCTTTTATCTTGCCCTGCGCCTTCAGCGCTCCGAATCCGTGCTTCATCGTGGCTATGGGATCACTTCTGCTGCACGTCGGAGCTGTCGCTGTCGTTTGGTTCGACGTATTCGACGCGTGGCTTGACGGTCACAAAGAGCGCGCCAGCAGATGGTCGAGAGGGGAGTGCACCGACGGTAGATTTCTTGCGCGCGTCGACCGCGAACAGTGGTGCTTCCGGACCGCGGTTTGTGTGCGTCTCCGAACCCGCGAAGAGGCTCGGAGTCGGGCTGCCGATGATCGATGCGAGCTTGTCGAGATAAGCACGCGTCTCATCAGGAAGCGGCACACCGAGGAGTTTGTGTTCCTCATAGCGCGCTGGCCCCGCATTGTAAGCGGCGAGGAATCCCGGCGCCCCGTAGCGATCGTACATCTCGCGCAGATAGGCAGCACCAGCGGTGATATTGTCATACGGATCGAAGGGATCGTCGCCGAGCCCGTATCGGCTGCGCATCGCCTCCCAGGTGGCGGGCATGATCTGCATCAGGCCGATCGCACCTTTCGCTGACACCACGCGGGTTTCGCCGTCACTTTCGACACCCATGACGGAGCGTATCCACTGCTCCGGAATGTCGAAACGTTGTGCCACTTCGGCGATCTGTGCAGCCCACGGATCGGCCGATAGTTGATGGTTCGTGGGCGCTTTCCCAGGCGGCGGTGAGGACGCAGGTTCCGCTCGGGCCACGGCGCCGGAAATCATCATCAGCGTACAGGTGATGATCGCTTGCATGACGCGCCGTAGAGGCGAGCGCGACGACGTTTTGCACCATGCTCCTTGTCCGAGCGCCGACAGCCTGCCACCGTCCTCGCTCCGGTCAAGGGCGAGGCGTTGCCGGCCGCAAAGCGACCGCCCCTGACCTTCACTGCGCGCGGTGGCTGTCTGGCCAGCGATCGGGTCGGAGGGATGATCCCGTTTCCCATCGATCAGAGGGATAAGGGTCAATCCCAGTTCGCGCGACCCACACATGACATCAGGTCCGCTCATCACGCTTCGATGGGCGTGTCCAGAGCAGGTTCCAAGTCGCGTTGTCGATTTCCGACTGGAACAGGTGAGCGCGGAGCGGCTGGGTGAAGGACGGATCGTCTATGGCGAGCGACAGGTAGTCTCCGGCTCTCTCGCCGGTGCGCTTCCAACCAGCACCGGTTTCGATATCGTCGGTGGTGAAGATGCGATAGTGCGGCGCATTTTCGGCGTCCGCATTTTCAGCCGACCTGATGACCAGCTCGGCGTCGAGCGTCAGCGTCCGGATACGGCCGGTGAAGCCGTCCTTCGTCTTCTTGAAAGTCCCGATCTGCGGCATGGCACACTCCTTCTGGGGTCGGACACGAGCCGCCTATGGCTCGTCGGGAACCGGCTCTGAAGCCGGATCAATGTCGCCGTCGTTGGTCCAGATCGGAACCGCGCGACCGACGATGGAAGAGAGGGGAAGCGGGCCAAAATACCGACTGTCGAATGAGTCCGGCGCATCCCAGTTCATGAGGAAAGCGGCGTCGCTCGGGACGACGCGGCAGCCCTGCCAGACAGGCAGTGGTCGGCCACGACTGTCACGCTCACGAGCCGCCCCGTAGCGCCAGCCGTAAGCGATAATGTCGAAGCCCTCACGGCAGACGGTTTGGCCTGCGAGCGCGAGCACGCGCTTCAAGAGCGGCACGCCGCGCGGAAGATAGCCGCGGGCATCGAGGAAACCGGCGAGCGGTTCCGGCGGCATGACAATGGCAAGGTCCGTGACCGCGATCCGGTCTGCCGGCTCGACGCGATAGAGGCCGACCGGCACACTTGCCGACGCATTCCAGATGAAGCGCGGCGCGTGCCCCGACCAGACGGGTGCTGCGATCAGCAGCACACCGCTGGCTGTCATCATCAAGAAGAGGCCACGTGCCGTCATGACAGCAGCTCCCGGCGACGGAGCCAGGCGTCATGCTGTTCTTGCGAATAGGTGCGTGGTGTCTCATGCACCCAGAGCCTGTTGTGGACCTGCTGCCAATATTCCGGCGCGGCGTCAGAGGGAGCCACGCCGAGGGCTTCGACGGTGTCGACCGCCTTCAAGGCGCGCTCGACCTGACCCCATCCGGCGACGAAGAGCAGTATTTTCGCGCCGGGACGCACATAAGGCCACATGCAGCACGTTTCACCCGGCGCAACCGCGCGCATGATGGCGAGATGGGAGAGGGTCGTGCCATAAGCGTTCGCCTCCCAGCGCAATAGCGCGAATGTGCTGCCCGGAGTGAACATCGCGAGGCGTCTGCGACGATCGATCTGACGCTCGCACACCGGCTTGCCGAAGCGCAGCCGGACATTGATGCGGTCGCGCTCAAAGACGGCCAGGACGCAAGTGTAGCGGCGCGTGGTCATGCGTCTGCTCCGCCCTCAGGAAAGCGCGTCTCGAGCAGCGCGCGGATCATCTCGGCGACCGTGACGCCTTGCCTGAAGGCGGCGACCTTGACGCGGCCGCGCAGTTCCGGCGTCACGTCGATGGTAAGGCGCGCGGTGTAGATCTCGGCCTTCGCTGCCGAAGTCGGCGGTGTTGCCTGAACGGCCACCTCGACGCCGTTGCCCTGCTGCACCCAGGCATCGACTGTGGGTGCGGCGGGTTTCGCGCCGAAGGTGACGCGCTTGCCGCTCATGAGCTGCCTCCCATGATCTCGGCAGCGAGTGCGGTGATCTCCTGTGCGGCCGCGCCGCCGGGCTCCAGCTCGCTGGCCAGACGGCCAGTGGCGACGCTCTCGGCGAAGACGACGCGCTGGCCAATGTCGGCGGTGAGCGCGGGCAAGCCCTCCGGCAACGCGGCGCGCACGTCGCGGCCGATGATGGTGCCGACGATGCGGCGGTTGACGACGAAGGCGGCGCGGAGCTGCGGCTTGAACAGCCGCGCCTCGCCGATGAGCGCTACGATCTCGGCACTCGCCCAGACGTCATAGGGCGACGGCTGGACCGGGATCAGCACCAGGTCGGCGGCGAGGATCGAGGAACGCGCCAGCGCGGTTACGCGTGGCGGGCCGTCGATGACAACGTGATCAGCGCCGCGGGCGATGTCAGGAACTTCCGCATGCAGCGTCTCGCGGGGGAGCCCGAGAACGCCGAACAGGCGCGGCAGGCCGCTTTCCGCGCGCCGCTGCGACCAGTCAAGCGCCGAGCCTTGCGGATCGGCGTCGACGACGGCGACACGCGCGCCAGCGGCCGCCAGCTCACCGGCGAGATGGGTGGCGAGCGTCGTCTTGCCGACGCCGCCCTTCTGGTTGAGGAGCGCCACGATCATGACGCGCCCTCCAGGCTGGCACGGTCGTCATGTCCGGGTATCGGTCGCCCTTGGGGGCATGCTGGCGCGATAGGCAGCGCGACGATCGTATGGGATTGTTCATAAGCGTACTTATTCGTATAACTTAAGACATAATCGTCTTTTCTCAGTTTATATTGGTCATAGTTATCAACAATGTCGCCAGATAAATAAAGAGAGTTAGATTCCATATTAGAGAAGTTAGGGGATAATTTTTGCAAAGCGCCGCAATTGCTTAACGCGCATTCGCGCCTTTGATAGCACGATAGCCGTGCCCCCGATAGCACGAGTCCGAATGCCTTCGATAGCACGAGACTATTCACAGCCTTTCCACAGCCTCCCTTGAACGAGCGGACAGAAGCGGTGTGGCCGGCGCGAAGACGAGCAGTTCGCGGCCGTTGTCGAGCCGGTCGATGCGCAACCGATAGCCAGGCAAGGGCTGGCGGCGCACGATGTCGCGCAAATCGCAGGCGAAGTTCGAGAAGCGCGAGAGGCTGCCCGACTTGGCATGGAGATGATGAAAATCGAAGCTCCAGCCGCCGGGCTGGCGGCCGCCATGCTTGCGCACCAGCCGGTACAGCCAGCGTTCGATGCCACCGAACAGATCGAAATAGTTGCGGTCGATCGTCAGGACCAGGGCGTTGTTGAGAACGCCTTCGTAGAACCAGTCCGGCACGATCAGCTCGATGCCGAGCGGTCGGCCTTTGGCGTCGAGCCTTTCCTTCCATTCGTTGATCCAGGAAAAGCGATGCCGGCGCTCTCGGAGGGCTGGCGGATCGACGTGGCGACGGTGGTGGCTTGCAGGCGGTCGAGCGCGGCCTTGAGGCGCTGATAGTCGCGGACGGAGGTGCCGCGGCCGATAAAGGTCAGGATTTCATAGGGTGTCGTCGCCATCAGCCGCGAGGTGCGCAGGCCGAGGTCACGAGCGTCGACGATCTGCGAAGCGGCCCAGATCAGGATGTCGGCGTCCCATATGGTGGCCAGGCCGAATTCGGCCGGGGCCTCGACATGGATGCGGACGTCGCCGGCCTCGAATTTAATCGGCTGGACGCGCTTCGACTTGGCGAGGGAGAAGAAGGGATAGGCCATGAGATCCTGCGAGTCGCGGGTCGCCATGTCGCCGGGGCGCGATCGGAACAGTTCGAGCTGGTCGCGCTCGGATATGTGTCTGCGCGCCGCCATGCGTTGCCGTCAGCGGGCTTGGGCGTAGCGGGGATCTGAGGTGGTGTTGCAAGCGCGCGCCTCGATCCAGGTTTCGAGGTCGTCGATCGCGTAGACGACGCGGGAGCCGAGCTTGCGGAACTTTGGTCCGCCGCCAATGACGCGCTTCTTGTTCAGCGTGTGCGGCGAGAGCTTGAGATAGGCGGCCGCTTCCTCATTGGTGAGGTAGCGGCTGGCCGGTTTGGATTCGGGACGATCCATGAAGCTGCCTCCGTCTCAGGCTGGCCGAGCGAAGCCCGGTCCAGCGGTTGGGAGGCAGCTTGGGGAAAGCCTGTCCTGCTGCGTATGGAGAATCCTGGCCGGTCGGCTTTCTCCCTCACGGGGCGGCGGCGGGCATGGGATACTCGCCGGCCCGACGCGCGGTCGCGCCCCACAGGAAACGGCGATAGCCGCCGTTCATGAGGGCGCGGCCACGGTGGACGAGATAGCGGACCCTGGCGCGCAGCTCGCTGTCACCATGCCATTTCTCCTCTACGAGGCGTGCGCCGAAGATCGCGATGGCGATCTCGCGCTCGCTGGCTCCGGCGAGATGACCGTCGAGGGCCTGCAAGGACTGCATGGTGATGATCGGCTCGGGCGAGCCGCGCCGGCCGGCAAGTCCGGCTGGGCGAGTGGCGATCACGGCCAGCAGTTCCTTGGCCTCGCGCAAGCGGGCATCGGCCCGGTCGTCCGGTGCGATCGCGAAGGTGAAGGGCATGGTGGCGTCAAGCGCGCCAGCGATATGGATATGCCAGGAGCGGCCGCGCCGGGTGAGCTTCAGCGCGAGGCGGCCGCCGTCATGGCCGATCGCCTTGCGGCCGGGAAAGGTCCAGAGGTCGAAGACCGGCGTACCAGCCTCCGGGTCTTCGTCCGGCACGATCGGCAGGGCGATGTCTGGATCAGGCCGCCAGAACGGCAGCGCGTCGCGCGCGTCGTGTTTGGGGTTCTCGAAGAAATCGTAACCCCCAATTCTGCGCATATGCGCTCAATGATGGACGCCGCTTCGTGCCAAAGCGGCGCCAGTCATTCCGATAGCCGGGATTGCGCCGCAGGTGCTCCCAGGCGACGGCCGGACGGTCGAGAAAGAGGATGTAGAGATAGGCGGCGTTGGCCATCCAGTCTTGCGTGTGGGGCATGTTTTCTCCATGTGTTTCGGAAAGCTTCTATTTTCAAGAGCACGCACCGTGTCCCCCAAAATGAGGCGGCTAAAGTTAAGGTGTCGTGCATCGTCGGGAGAGGGCGATTGCAGGCGGTATTTGTTCGGATAGTTGAGGCCGTACCAGCTATGACTTTGCGAGCCGGGCGGAGCCCGGCGAGCCGCGGCCGCGCCGCCGACCCGGATTTACGGATCGGCGGAAAATTTCCGGATATAGAAGGCCGCGCGGCATCTGCGGCTATGCGGCCTTCTCCAGCAGGGTCTTTGCTTTCGCTTCCAGTTCTAGCCGGCTATCCTGATGCGCCTTGGCGCGGGCGTGCGCCGTCATGCCCTGCACGAAATCGAAGATGCTTTCTGGCGGGCGGCCTTCCTCCTGCAAGACCGTCTCGATGATCTTGCCGGTCTCGGCCTTGCTGAAGCCGCGCTTGCGCATGAAGCTCTCGCGCTCCTCGTCGGTGCGGGCGACGATCTTTTCCCGGGCCGCCTTGATCCCGGCGATGAATGGCGCGGGCGAGGAATTGGCAAAGCTCGTCAGCGCGGGCGCCGCCTCATGGGCGAAGCGCTGGGCCGCGAACTTGCTGTGCCGGATGCTGATCTCCTCGAAACCTTCCACGCCCCAAAGGTTGCGGTTCATGCACACAGCGCGGAGATAGAAGCTCGCAATGCCGAGGGTCTTCGATCCGACTTCGCTGTTCCAGCAGTAGAAGCCCCGGAAATACAAATCCGGCTCGCCGTTCGGCAGGCGCCCTGCCTCGATGGGGTGGGTGTCGTCCACGAGGAACAGGAACACGTCGCGGTCGCTGGCATAGAGGGTGGTCGTATCCTTCGTGATGTCCACGAAGGGATTGTGCGTCATGGTCGCCCAGTCCAGCACGCCGGGCACCTTCCACATGGTGTCGCCAGTGCCGTTGCCGGCGATCTTCATGACGGCGGCGACAAGCTCGTGATCCCAGATGCGGCCATAGTCGGGGCCGGTCACGGCGCGAAGCTCAATGCGGCCGTCATCCGCCTCAAGCGTCTTCACAAGCTCGGCGCGGTGCGACAGCAAGCCGTGCTGCAGGTTGATGCCGGCGAGCGGCGCGGGAAGCTGGCGCATATAGGTGGCGGGCGCGCCGACAAGGCTGCACAACTGCCCGAAGCTCCAATGCGTCGGGGCGATGGGCGCATCCTGTCCGGGAACGATCAGCGAAAGCCGCTCCGCATCCTCCCGGCTTGCCTCCACGCGTACGGCGCGGCTCTCCACGGTGCGGGCCTTGGCGCGATCCGCGCGGGCCTTCACGGCATCGTAAAGCTCGGTGAGCGACAGGAAGCGTTCGTCGTCGGGGCGCGAGAACCACTCCGACGACACGCGGCCGATCCGCTCGCCACGTGAGATGTCCACGCGGAAGCCGCTTTCAACAGTCTGGCCATTCTGGCTGGTGCCGATGATGTTCATGGTCGTTGCTCCTTTTCCCGTAGATGCCGAAGGCATGTCCCCCGACATGCCTTCCGGGGGCGCGAGAGCGCGCGGGAATGGAGGGGGCACATGCCGGCGCGCGGAGCCGGACTGCCAGGCCGAGCGAGGTGGGTCCGATGATGGGAAGGATGACCGTCATGACCACCTTGCGAGGCGGCGGCCCTGCTCCGCAACAGGCGGCATTTGCGGGGAGCAAGGGGAAAGTCCCCCTTGGCTCCCCCGAGGATCGGCAAGGCTCCGGCCGCGGCCGATCGGGACAAAGGGAGCGCAGCTCGCCATACTCGATTCTGGCTGTGGGAACCTTCGTCAGCCCCGGCCGATGGTCGTCCGCCTCTCGCAATCGTTGCGGAGATGGGCTATATAGATCGAAATTCAATATCGAAATCTGACCTGATTTTGATGCCGTTATTCGAGGACGAGGCCATGCAGCGCGTGGAAGCCGAAATTGCCGTCAGCGTTTCCGACCTGAAGAAGAACCCGACTGCCATCGTCGACGGCGCGCGGGGCAGCGCGGTCGCGATCCTCAACCACAACCGGGTCATGGCCTATATGGTGCCGGCCGATACCTATGAGGCGATGATGGACGCGCTCGACGATCAGGTGCTCGTCGAGATCGCCAAGGCGCGCGCGAACGAGAAGGGCGTGCCGGTCAGCCTCGATGACCTATAGGCTGGAATTCCTGCCCTCCGCGCGCAAGGAATGGGACAAGCTCGGCGCGACGCTGCGCGAGCAGTTCAAGAAGAAGCTGGCGGAGCGCGTGAGCCAACCGCATGTGCAGGCCGACGCGCTGCGCGGCATGCCGGATCATTACAAGATCAAGCTGCGCTCGGCCGGTTATCGGTTGGTCTATCGCGTCGAGGATGAAAGGGTCATGGTCGTCGTCGTCGCCGTGGGGAAGCGCGAGCGTTCTGAGGTGTATGAGGCGGCGAAGAAGCGCCGTTAGGACGCTTTACAGCCGATCAGGGCAAAGGGAGCACGGCTCGCCGTATCTCCTTCGGGCGGCGGCGGACATGAACACGGCGAAGCCCCGCTTTCGCGGGGCTCCCCCTGTGGCGGCCGGTGTCACTCGGCGGCGCGGCGGGACCAGATAAGTGCGAACTCACCCTCAGTCTCCGTCTCGACCAGGCTCGCATAGATCGGAGCCGGGAATGACGGATCGTCCAGCTTGACGGAGTGGTAGTCGCGGCCCTCGCGCGAGGTCTTCTTCCACGCCGCTCCGAACTCGGTGGCACCGGAGAAGATGCGGAAGTCCGGCCCCTTCTCGTTGTCGCCTTCGGCGGGGACGAATTCGACCGCCTTGACGTTGAGGCTCAGGGTCTTGACCGCGCCCTTGAAGCCCTTGGCGGTGGCGGTGAAAGTGCCGATGGTGGCCATTGCGGTGGTTCCTTCTGCTGACCGGGCCGCGCCCATCGCGGCCTCGATGGGGGTCGGCAGACCGGGGACGATCGGCCCGCAACATCCGGCGAGGACTTTTTCGCTTCGCGGTGCAAAGCCGGCCCTGGCCGGCGGCGGGAAAAGCCGCAGGCGGCGTGTTGCGGGTTCAAGATCGAGGTGACGCCCGCGTCGCCGGTCTTCGGTCAGACCTCTGCCTATCGAGGACGAGATGGACGTGGTTTGAGACAGGCGGACAGGAGGAACAGCCCGATAGCTGCAATCGGAACGACGCTTTCACTGCCACCGCCAAGGGCTTCTCTGAGAGGGCCGGACAGGCCCTCAGCCTCACCGGCGGGGGGAAGTGATCGGTTCTCCCTGACGATCGGCCGGCGACAATGAGAGGGGGCCGAACCCTCTCCGCGCCCTGCCTGCCACCGAGTTCGGAGCGGCGTGCAAGAAACGACATTGCTCCTGCGTGGGGCCGTGGCTGCCCCGCCTCCTCAAGCACAGGGACGATGCGGGCTTTCCCGATCCGTTCGATGCAATGCGGGCATGATCGAGACCGGCATCGGGAGGCAGGATCGTCCTCATCCCGTCCCGCCGCGCCGCCGAGTGACGCCGGCCGCCACAGGGAAACCCTGCGAAAGCGGAGGGCTTTATCGTGGGAATGCCCGCCGCCGTTGTCCCGCGCGTCAGATGGGATAATCGGACCACCTCGTCGAACTCCATCATGGAGCGCGGTTGCTGCGACTCCGAATAGAGGCATGATGCGGACTGACCGGCAGAGTGATCGTGACCCGTATGGGCCGAAACCGCTATGGCGGGTTCGGCCGTAGGCGGCATGCGGCCGGAGATAGAGTACGATCGCGCACAGCGCGTCTGCCCCAAGGGCACACCCGAAAGCCCCTAGAATACCAGTTTGATTCCGGAAACCAGCAAGAGCAACGCAAGGATTCCACGCAGCCAGCGGTCCGAGAGATATCGACTTCCGACGAAAGCTCCTATCGACCCACCTGCGGCGACAGCAACAAGCCACAACGGCAAGGAAGTAGGAACCTGATCCCAATAGAAATAGGCACCCAATAAGGCTGCGGCCGAGTTCATGAGATTGTAGACAGCCGTGGTCGCTGCGGTTTGATGTGCTGTTCCCCAGTTCATGGCGAGGATCGCTGGTGCGAGGAACACGCCGCCTCCGGTTCCCGTAGTTCCGGAGACGAAGCCAATGACCGCGCCGGTCGATAGCGCACCCCAGAACGGTGGCGCTGACGGTGAGGCTGCCCTTGTCCCGCCCTTCCTGATAGCAGATCGCGCCATCTGGAGCGACGACAGTATGAGGATTATCCCCACAACCGGATAATAGACCCCTTCGGGCAGATGGATGGCACCGCCAAGCAGAGAGAAGGGAAAACCGAGTACGGCAAAAGGATAGACGTTCCGCCAAGACAACCGCCGCGCCCGGATGAAATAGAAGGTGCCTATTGCTGCGACGAGGAGGTTTAGGGCAAGTGCTGTCGTTTTCATGACCAGTGGCGAAAAGCCGGCCAACGCCATCGCCGCGATGTAACCCGATGCTCCGGCCTGGCCTACCGCCGCATAGATCAGGGCGATAACGAGGAACGCCATCCCCAACCAGATTGCTTCATTCTCCAATGTTGGCAACGCCCCGTCTTCACATTCCTGCTTGGTTATGCCCGCAATAGCCAGTTCAACCAAGCGAAGGTTCGGGCCAGGTGCCTCTCTTCATTGACTGATTTGAACAAGGCGGTCGTGCCTTGATGTCCGAGGTCCGATTATAGAAGGGATTGTTACCGGAGGCGAAAACCCGGAAGGGGCTTCGGGAGCCACCGCAGGAGGCGTAGAGCCCGACCCGAAGGGCGATGCCTAGCATCTCAAAATATAGGGGGTGAGAATTTGTCAGCGTTGGGATAATTGCACTGATGTTCGATCATCACGTCTTTCGCTTCGCTTTACGCTTCGTCGCAATTGCAGATACCTCGCGGATGACGTCATGGGGATCGAAGCCGATCGTTTCGGCCAACTCAAGGAACTCGACGACATCGATGCGACGGCCGCCGGATTCGATGGCGGCAACGACGGACTGGTATCGGCCGAGCGCTTCGGCCAGATCGGACTGGCTCATGCCGGCCTCCCGGCGCTTGTCGACGATGAGCTGAACCAGACGCATATGCCTTGGCGAGCGAAGCGTTTTTTGCATATGCCCTGCCGGTCATTGACGAAACCGGCAGATCAATTAAACCGAAATACAGATAACCAGAAAATCTGGTTAGCCTTGGCACGACGGATTCCGGCATGGATTCTCGATTGTTGGCGGACCGACATCCAGCGCTAGGTCAGCTTTATCGCGTCTGGCTTGCGCGCGGTGAAGGCGCAGCCATGCCGCTGGCTGGAAATATCACCGAGCGTCTGGCCGATCTGGATGATGTGATCGTCGTGATCCGGCGCCCGTCCGAATCGGATGAGCCGCTGAGGATCGAGCGCAGCGGCAAGGATGTCGACCGGCTCTATGGAGTTGCTTTGGCCGGCGAGCCGGTCGGCCGGCTCACGCCGTCGAGCGCGGATGCGGACAATGAGGCGGCCATCGTTCTCGCATCCGGGCGCACGCTGATGATGGAAGACCAGGCGCAGCTTCCGGGTGGGTCTGCCCGCATCGTCCGGCTCTATTTGCCGTTTGCCGACGAGGCCGGCGCTGTGGCGGGCGTTGTGGTCGGCATCGTCAAGGCCGCCTGAAATCCGCAAAAGCGGATTTCAGGAAACGGAGCGATCATCATTGCGATCGCTGCTCGATATAGCTTCTCATGGTTATGGTTCCTGCTCTCGCGCAGTCGAGGTCTCCGGCCGCGCCGTACCGGCGCGGCCGGAAAATTCTCGATGCTGTCGAGAGACTGGCCGGAACCGCCGAAGCGGCTCCGGCCGTTGGGCTCACTCGGCGGCGTGGTTGAAGGCTGCGCCGTCCTCGACCGTGCCGGTATCGTCGCGACTGGCTGCGGTCGGCGCATTTAGGACCGCGCCGGCTTCAGCCTCCGGGGCATCCAGCCATGCGGGCCGTTCGGTGCGCAGGAGTGCGGGGAGCCATCCGGTGGCGGCGACAAGCTGCTCGGCGGCTTCCGCCATGGGCTGCTTTTTCATGCCGGGGATCCGGTCGGCGGCCTCATCGCTGACGGCTTCCCGCACGGCGGCGGCGATGTGTGCCTTAGTCACTCGACTGAGGTAGGTCCGTGCCGTGGGCGTCCAGTGCGCCGTCATGTCGAGGGCAAGCGCGGTCGCTAGCCGATCCGCTGTCTCATGGACGCGGGGCTTGCGGTCCCAGGGCAGCCTCACCGCATTGACGGTGAGTGAAGCGCAATGGGCAAACAGCGCCAGCACGCTCGCCTGATCCAGCGCGGCGATGAAGCCCCACAGGTCAGCCACATCGCACGGCATATCCGCTGCCCATCCGGCATGACGATCCGCTAGTGCCTTCGCCGGCGCCGTGTCCTCGATGCCGTCCGCGTGCCCGGTGAGGGTGCTGCTCGTCGGCCGGATTTCGAGGCACGTCGCTTCCGCGCCGCGATAGAAGGTCTGCGCGGCGAGGGCATGGGTGACGACAACCAGCGCCATGTCCGGCTGCTCACCAAGGGCGAGGCGCAGGCCGAGCGTGCGGTGAGCGGTGAGGTCCCGCACGAGAAGGTCAGAGAGCGGCTTGCCCGCATCCTCGGTATCCTCGTCCTCGGCGTCGAGCGCGGAAACGGGGTTTCCATCCTTGTCATCCGTGCCGTCCTCGATGATCTCGCCATCCTCGGTGACGCGCATGTTCTCTGCGGTTTCTTCCGGCTCGGGCTTCTCGTCCCCGGCCCGGATGAAGCCGCGCTCGATGCGGGCAGTGCCGTCATGCGACAGCACGACCAACACGCCTCCGCGCGCGACGTCGTCCGGGTCATAGATGTGCCGGAGCGCGTCTATGCGCTCCATGTCCGCTTCAAGCACCCCGAACCGCTCGTCCGCCTCCGGGGGAAGCTCCTCTGCGCCGTCCCATTCCTCCGACAGCCGGTTGTATTCCTCCTGCGCGGCGGCATAGGCGGCGGCATCTTCCTCGGAAAGCTCCACCGGCTGCGGATAGGCGCGGCGCTGGCCGTGGGCATGGGGATAGTCGATGTGGACCGAGACCCACTTCCAGCCTTCCGCCTGAACCTCGGCGCCGATCCGCTCCAGCTTCCCGGTGACGAGCCGGTCCAGCAGCGCGGCATCCTCGTAGAAGCCGCCGCGATCCTCGGTGAATAGGTCGCGCAGGATGGTGCCGCCCGCCTCGGTGTATTCCTCCGGGCCGACGAAGATCGCCCGGCGATCCGTTGCCGGAATGTGTGCCTTGGTGAGGTCGCGGCGGATGATCCACGGCTCGCGGTTGTAGGAGAGGTTCGCAAAAACCTGCTCCTGCCGCCCGTGATCCTCGGTGAGGGCGAAGGCCATCAACTGGTCGAGTTTCAAGCCGCCGTCGCGGTACACCTGCAACAGCTTGGGGCTGACAGCGCCGAGCCGCAGGCGCTGGCGCACCACATGCGCCGTCACGCCGAAGCGGGCGGCGATCTCCTCCGCTCCCCACCCGCGATTTTCCGCAAGCTCGCGGAACGCCTCGAACTGGTCGGCCGGATGCATCGCCTCGCGGGTGACGTTCTCGTCAAGGCTGATCTCGTGCGGGTCATTCGCCGTGTCGATGACGCAGCGCACCGGCTCGGTCTTCCTGATCTCCTTGCGCTTCACGCGGAGAAGCTGGGCAAGCCTGCGGCCTTCGCCCACCGTCACGAAATAGCTGTCGGTGGGCTCTCCCGCTGCATCAAGCTCGGGCTCCACCACAAGGTTTTGCAGCATACCCTTGACGGCGATGCTGGCGGCCAGCGCCTCGATGGTCGCTTCGCTGTGCGGGGTCTTGCGGGCATTGCGCGGCGACTTCTTCAACTTGTTGAGCGGAATGAAATCCGCCGCGCCGCTCGCGGCCTCCGCCTCCGGTGCGGGCAGCGCGCCGACGATTTCTTTCGCCGTTTCCCCAATGCTACGGACTTCCGCATCCGCAACCTGATCCGCCATCGTCTCGGTGACGGCCCGTGCCTTCTTCGATGTTCTGGCCATTGTTCCGATCCTTTCTCCGTAAATGCCGAAGGCATGTCCTCCGACATGCCTTCCGGGGGCGCGTGAGCGCGCGGCAGAGAGGGGGGCGGCTGCCGGCGAGCAGGGCTGGGCTGCGCCGCGAGCGGGGTGGATCGGAACGGTTGGGACAATGGTAGCCATGCGCCGCCTTGCGAGCGCGCGGCCCCGCCCTCGCGCAGGCGGCGGTCGCGGGGGAGAGAGGGCTAAGACCATCTCTCCCCTTTCGGGATCGGCAAGGCTTCAGCCGCAGCCGATCAGGACAAAGCGAGCGCAGCTCGCGGTATGGTCTTGGGACGGTGCAGGCGGTGAGGAGCTCAGCCGTTCTCCGTCGGATCGACGCCTACGACCGGCTCTGATCGTTGCTGAGCGAATTTAAACCGATGATGTCAGCCAGCCCGGAGCGTATGAACTCGCCAGCCGTTACCTTCGAGCGCCGCGATCTCATTGGCCTCTAGGTGGTCGAGAGGCATCGCAAGACAGAGCAGTTGGGAAGGCCTAGTCATCCCCACGAAAACGAGGGTCAGTTGCCTGGCGACAGTCTGTCTCTCGCGCCGCCGTGCATCGCCCGTGCCTGTGAGCGGGCCGATGGCTTCCTTCAAATCGAACATCCTTCGGCTCGGCGTCGATAGAACGAGCGTAGCGCTGTGCGTCTCGCCCTTCACACCGTGAATAGTCGAAAGGGCTATCTCAACTGAGCGATCGTCACTGACGTGGCGCACGATGTTCTGCCGTGAGCGGCCGACGACCGCGGCGGCAGCGCCGTCGGGCACCCAAGCGAGGAAGTCGGCGAACGCTTGAGGAGGCGGGGCAAGCATCAAGAGCCTGAGCGCGTTTTCAATCTCCTGGGCGGTCTGCGGCCAAGCGTCTGCATCGCCCGAATCCACGCTGAAACACAGGCGGTGAGCCACCAAGCGTAATGCCAATCCGGCAGCCGGATCGGCGGCGTCAAGCGCGGCCAAAAGGCCCCGCTTCGTCAGTCTTGGTGTCCCGTGGGCAATGTTGCCGCGATGAGCGAGTGCCAACAGGCCGTCCCAGATCGCATCGGCCGCCGGCGCACAATCACAGGCCTCGGTGAGCAACATCTGCGCGCGGCGCGCATAGTCCGCGAGGTTCGAGAAGCTGGCCTGCGAGCCGGCGTGCCCGGCGGCGAAGGGCGGCCAGTAGTCGCCAAGGTGGCGCGGCATGTTCTGGCCCGCCCCAGTCTTGCGACCGGCAACAGCCTTGGCGACAAGCCTCGGGGAAACCCATCGGGGTATTCTTCGAACAGAAGGTCGCCAAATGCAGGGAGGACCTGGCCGATCGCGCCCTGCTCGAAGGCGAAGATGGTGTGACGCTTCTCGGGCTCGCGGACGGTTCCCTGGATTTCCTGTGGTGCGCGCACGGTGATGGTCGAAGCCGCTCGTGCAATGTGCGTCCCAAAGCGCCGGCTCTGCACCAAGTCGATATAGCCCGCTCGAGGGAACCCAGTGACGGCATCGGCATCGACAACATCGTGGAAGATGGCTTGGTTCTGGTCACCGAAGCGCTGGACGACCGTCTCATCTCCAAAGATCGATGTGACAAATGCATGCTGCAGGGTATCCGTGTCCTGCATCTCGTCGATGAAGACACAGGGGAACCGATTTCGCACGACGTCGATCAGTCCGGGCACATCGCGGATGGCCCGGCTGGCATAGGCGAACATATCTTGGAACCGGAAATATCCATCGTCGGCCATAGCGGACTTGAGCGCCCGGAACGCCCGCCCGGTCGGCGTGCCGGCCTGCGGAAGAGTGGCCTCACAGCCGACAGTCAGGTCAGGTCCTTCGAAACGGAGGGTCGTCAGCAGTGTGTCGGCTGTGGCCGGATGGTTCTGGAGGTAATTGTTGATGTGCCAAGCCTTCGGCCGAGCCCGGATCGCTGCTGCGAAGTGCCCGTCGTCGATAAAGCGGGGCTCACGACCGGAACCGCGTAGAAAAGGGAGGGCAAGGTACTGATGCGCGAACGCTTGGAATGTGCCGATGAAATGAGGGTGACCTAGCAGACGACGACCATGGGCGTCCTTGGCGAGCCGGGCTTCGACTTCCTGCCGCGCGACGTTGGTGTGAGATAGAACACACACACCTTGTGACCGCGAGGTCCACTTTCGCGCGAGGATCGCGAGCTTGGCCACGAGCAAGGTCGTCTTGCCGCTACCTGGAGCCGCCTGGATGTCCACGCTATCCTCGTGGCACAGGGCTCTGAGTTGGGCGTCGGACCCAAAATCGCAACCGAGAAGGCTTTCGACCTCAGCCACGTCGCTGCGCTCGATGGGAAACGGTAAGGGCATCAGATGACGTCCTCAATCCGCTCGATGGGCTCGGTGACGTACTCTATCGCCTCCACCAAGTATCTCGGCAGCCTCCGTGCTAGATTCTCCGGCTCCCAATCCTGCTTGGGAATCTCGGCGGCCAAGTAGTGTGCCGCCTCAACTTTCGACGCCCGTTTATCAAAGAGCGACCGATAGATGCGCGCGGCGATCTCGTCACTGGCTAGCTCCTGCGCCTGCCAGCCCGCAAACTCCGCATCCGCCGTCTGAATCTGGTGGGCGATTTCCTGATCAGTCAGGACATCGTTCTTGTCCTTGGCCCGCCTCGCCATGCGGATCGCACGGTGACTGAGCTGGCCAAGTCCGGCCGCCGCAATGTCATGCTCCAGTGTCCAGCGCGGCGACACAAACGTCCGCACGGAACCGCCGTCACGCGCCTTAAGGCCAGCGACCGCGGCTTCCAGTTCCTCCACAGTGAAATCGTTCTCGAACTTTCTTCGGGCGGCCTCCCCCGGCCCTGGGGGGGCGGGAGGCGGCACATAAGCCGCGCTAGCCGCAGTCGGGAAATCCCGGTCGGTCAAGCAGGCGACCCGGATCGGGGAGGTCGTTCCGTCGGTGCGCTGGAAGATGCGCGCGTACCGGAAAAGCCCTCGATGTCCGACGTTGACGATCGATACGCCGTACTTTGCGAGCGGCCGCCCCAAACCTTCGGCGAGCGCCGGAAGCAGGATGTTCTCAGCATCACCTTCGACGATGATGACAGACCTGGCGAAGAACAGGTTGGCCTTGGTGACGTCGAGAAAACGTCGCAGGAACGCATAGTCTGCCTTCTCAAGCGCCGTGCTTTTGTGGTCGAGGGGGAAGGCCTTGTGATCGGCGAGCAAAGTGATCGCCTCAATATCGGCCTTGGCCGCCAGGGCAGGGCTGTGGGTTGTCGCAATGACCTGAACCCGACCGGGGCCGGGCTTGGACCGCAGCTCCAGCAGCTCCATCAACCGCAACTGCATTTGTGGGTGGAGATGAGCCTCCGGCTCTTCGATCAAGAGCAGAGGCATGCCCTCGGCGGCTCCAAGCAATAGGAGCTCCGTCGCCATGAACAACACGTTGTTCAGGCCCAAGCCCCGCCGCGTCGGCAATTGCACCCCGGCCCTCGATCCCAACGCGAGCTCGAGCTTTTCGAGAACCTGTTGCAGATCCGTACGCCTCGCGACGGAAATGGCCGCCGCCAAGGGGTCCGCAGCCAGGGAGAGGCTAGCGAGGAACTCGCGATTGATCGTGTCGCGGACACTGGTGACGACCGGGTTAGCCTGAATCAACGCCTCGGCCTGAGCCATGATACCGACGAGCGTCGCTGGCGGGGCCCCCGTCTTGGTAGTCGCTGACGTGCTGGCCCGCGAACTCGGGATGTGACGCCAGGATTTGAGAAAGGCGTGATCCTCGGCCTGCCGTGAGCTCTGCCTCTGCGTCTCGTAGTGGCCGAAGATATGTCGTACGTAGAAACTCGCGTATGGTGCCTTCGATCGGCGGACCAGAGCCCAGGGCGCCGGCGCGGAAGCTGACGGCGATTCTCCCCTTCGCGGCCGTTCCGCCGTCTAACCTGCTCGCGGTCAGGGAGACCGACAGGTGCGGCGTCTCGCCGGGGCTGGTGGTCAGGTACTCAAGGAACGTTGCCTGCTCGGGCGTCGTCAGGCCACGTAGGATCGCCGAGATTGAGAGAGTTTCGGCGCGCTCGGCGCCCGACACGTGGAAGTCGTCGACCGTCAAACGATGGTAGTCCTGGCTCGTGGTCCAAAGTAGATGACGCAGGGCGTCCACGACCGTTGTTTTGCCGGCGTCATTCTCGCCAACCAGCAGATTGAAGCCGGGCGAGAAGACAAACTCGACCGCGTGCTCGTTTTCCGCGAACTGCCGGAAATTCTCGATCTTGAGGCTGGCCACGTACATCTGGCTGGCGACTCCTGAAACGGCCAATAGCTCAGCTTTAGCGTGTGTCGTGCGGGCACGCCATTGATGCGGTCACGCCCTGCCTGGGGTCGCGTGTTGACTACCCGCGCGCCGCGTTGATTTTGGCGATGGCGCCGGCCAACTCCGCCTCAAAGTCGTAAGCACGCTCCGACGGTGGCGCTAGGCCAGCGATAAAACGGGCCACCTCAAGAGCGGCGAAGTCGTGGAAGGGATTGAGCCCGATGACGTTGCCCAAGGTCAGGTCATCTGGCGTCGCCGCGGCAATGATCTTGGCGAAGCGGCCGAGCGCCGCGTTTTCGTCCCAGTGGGAAACAAAGAGCAGCGTCGCGGTAAAGGCCAATAGAGCCTCCGGCGTATCGCCGTAGATGCTTCCAAGTGACCGTCGCCTGGTCAGCGACAGGTTTCCATAGGCCGCCATAAGCCCGGCCAGCCTGGCGGTCATCTCGTACCTCGACCGCAGGGGCTCCATGGCGATAAGCCGCTGCCCTTGATTGGCCATCAGAATGCGTTTCGTCCGATCGCGCACCGCCGCGTCGAAACCGATGCGAGGGATCCGCTTTACGAAGTCACGGTAGTAAAAGGCGAGGTCGCGAAGCGCCGCCCGACGCGTGTCGAAGCCCGGGAAGATGAGATGGAAGGGCTGGAACTCCAGGGCTTCGTATATCTGCAGTCGGTTGATGGACCACAGCCAGTCGGCCACGGCCGGGGTACCCTTGACCTCGAATGCGTCAGCGTCGCGCTGGGCTAGAAACCACGACCGCATCTCGAAAATCGCCGGCTTGCTCAGCTCACCGATTGCAATGGCCTTGCAGACCAACTCCCGGATAACCTTGGTGTCCTTGTCGTTCGCGGAGAACTGAACGTCGACGCCTCTCTGAACACCGGGCACGTCATCCATTGCGAAGAAATCACAGCCCAGCTTGTGGGCCGTGTGGCCCGAGGCGTCGATAAACCGGAAGTGCGCCTGTCGCGTGTTACGCCCAGTACCGTTTGCATCGGACCGGACCAAGCTCGCCCCGCCGCATCGACACGACGGGCACAGCAAGTCGCTACGCATCCAGTCTCGCTCGGCTTGGCTCAGGCCGTAGTCTACCTGCTCCAAGGATGCGGTGACGCCCCGGCGCTTCAGCAATTGCTTGAAGTCCAGCTCCTGGGCAAAATGCTGCGAATAGGCTGTGTGCGACACTGGTCTTAGCCGCCGTGCGTGGCGCAGTACCCGCCACGATCCTTCGCGGCTTTCCACGGTCCGATCGCCATCTGGCCGCTGAGGCCTTTGACCCCCGCCTTGCAAGGCGCGCCCTTCATGGTCACGCCGCTGCAGCGAACAAAGCCCTCCGTTGAAAGCCACTCGACGAACTCTTCCCGCGTCAAGCCGACCCGAGCGGCCATCGCGCCGGTCGCGTCTTCCAAATAGGTTCGCGCCTGGTCTGGTTGCAGATCCACCCTCAGCCTGCCCCAACCGAGGCCTCGGTCGACCCAGTACGGTTCGCCATGGGCGATGTGCGAGCTGATCACATCGCGCTCCAGTTGGTCCGGAGCCGGCCATTCTGACATCGGCTCCGGTATATGCATGCCAGCGTCGGACCCGTGGCCTTTGGGCTGGTATGATTTCCGGCCTGCGCGAACCAGGAACCTCGACTGCGCCTTCTTGCCGGGAAGACCCGTCGCAGCCTCCGCCAGAGCAAGACTAAGGCCGTGGCCGAACTCGCGATACGCAAAGATCGCTGCCTGCCAGCGCTGATCCTCATCCTCGATCTCAATGAGCGCCAGAGCCGCCTGCCGCCGCTGATCCTGTGCAAGTTCAAGTGCGCGCTGTGCGTTTTCAAGAGCTGTGTTGGCGTTCACGAGACGCTGTAAGGCAGGGTGCATGGCTGGAACCGAATCTCTGGTGAGCATCCAGAATAATCCAATCCGGCGCCGAGACGGCGCTCGAATCAGGAAATATGACACCCACCTCGAACGCGTAGCGTCCCGCGCCGAGCTCGATCGATCTAGGCTGCTGCATTGGATCTCAGCGCAGGCGGCGCTCTCTTCCGCACGAGCGATGGAAGGCGGGCAAGGTCCGAAAGGCTCGTTCGCCGTGCTGGACGTAATTCAACTGCGTACGGTGGCGAGCCGCCTCGTTCGAGAGAAGGCATGCGGTTTTCCACAAGGGGAGAGATGGCGGACGCTCTCGGCATCGGTGGTCACCAAGTGGTCACCATACCGAAAACGGCAAAACCGCCTCTCGGCGGTGTCGCTATAAGTTATTGATTATTTTGAGAATATTGGAGCGGGCGATGGGATTCGAACCCACGACCCCAACCTTGGCAAGGTTGTGCTCTACCCCTGAGCTACACCCGCATCCATCGCCGGACGGGGTCACCCCCGCGGCAGGTGCGTGTCTATGCCAAAAGCCGGCGGGGATTGCAACAGCCTTTCTGTGCCGCCATCCACACCTTCAGGCGGTCCTCCAATTGCCTCGTCCCTCGAGGAGGCTTGCGGCTTCACTTTTTCTCCCATGGGCAATTTGACGTGGACGGCAAATTTGACGCGATTTTCATGTCCAAGCTTGCGCTCGCCGCCCCCTCCTAGGCCGGTCCCCCAAACCTTGATCTCCGCTTTGCCGCCGGCCAATGTTTCGGCTGACACTGCGACGTCGAATTCGACAATGGTGAACAGTCCCGAAGTGCCACCGTGTTTGAGCTGTTCACCGCCGATCCCGTAGGCTTCAGCTGCAACGCTGGGATGTTGGGCTTGAGCTTGCTTTACGCCATCTACGACTGACGTAAGCGTTTCCGAAATGGAGGTTTTCAGCTCTCTGGCGAATCCGCGCGAAACTTGAATATTTATCTTACGCCTTGTGGATGGGGTCGATCCATTTCACCGCCTGCGGCTTCTCCACCGGCTCGATATCGAGATTGACCACCACCGGCTCCTGGCCGGAGCGGACCAGGACGCATTCCAGCACCTCGTCGGGGGAGGCGTTGATCTCCTGGTGGGGCACGTAAGGCGGCACGAAGATGAAATCGCCGGGACCGGCCTCGGCCACAAATTCCAGCTTTTCGCCCCAGCGCATGCGCGCCTTGCCCTTCACCACATAGATGATGCTCTCGAGGTCGCCGTGGTGGTGGGCGCCGGTCTTCGCGTCGGGGTGGATGTGGACCGTGCCGGCCCAGATTTTCTCCGCTCCGGCCCGGGCGCGGTTGATGGCCGTCGCACGATTCATGCCGGGCGTCTGGGCGGTGTTGGGATCGAGGCTGTCGCCGGGGATCACCTTTACCCCGTGCTCGCGCCAGTCGACCTTGTCGTGCGAGTGATTCGCGCCCATCTCAAGCTCCTGATCAGGCCGCGCGCCGCTGCGGTCCGCGCCTTGCCGGGTTCCGCTGGCGAGGTTAGAACGGCGCCAGATTTTCCGCACCCCTTTCCAGGAGACGGCGGCCCATGGCCCCCTATCAGTACGCCTTCCACATGCACGGCATGACCAAGACCTATCCGGGCGGCAAGAAGGTGCTCGACAACGTGCACCTCTCTTTCTACCCGGACGCCAAGATCGGCGTGCTCGGCAACAACGGCGCCGGCAAGTCGACCTTGCTGCGCATCATGGCCGGCATCGACACCGATTTTCCGGCGAGGCGCGCCCGGCGGAAGGTGTGCGGGTGGGCTACCTGCCCCAGGAGCCGCAGCTCGATCCCACCAAGACCGTCCGGCAGAACGTGGAGGACGGCGTGGCCAAGCAGAAGGCCATCATGGAGCGCTACAACGAGCTCGCCATGAACTATTCCGACGAGACCGCCGACGAGATGACGCGGCTCCAGGACGAGATCGAGGCGCAGGGCCTGTGGGATCTGGACAGCAAGGTCGAGCAGGCCATGAACGCGCTCGGCTGCCCGCCGGACGACTGGGAGGTGACGCGCCTCTCCGGCGGCGAGCGCCGCCGCGTCGCGCTCTGCCGCCTGCTGCTGGAGCAGCCGGAACTGCTGCTGCTGGACGAGCCCACCAACCATCTGGACGCCGAGACGGTGAACTGGCTGGAAGGCCACCTGCGCACCTATCCGGGCGCGATCCTGATCGTCACCCACGACCGCTACTTCCTCGACAATGTCACCGGGTGGATTCTGGAGCTCGATCGCGGCCGCGGCATTCCCTATGAGGGCAATTATTCCTCCTGGCTCGGCCAGAAGCAGAAGCGCCTCCAGCAGGAGGGCCGCGAGGACGAGGCCCGCCAGCGCGCGCTCGCCCGCGAGCAGGAATGGATCGGCGCCTCGCCCAAGGCGCGGCAGGCCAAGAACAAGGCGCGCATCCAGCGCTATGAGGAGCTGCTGCAGCGCGCCTCCGAGCGCCAGCCCTCCGCCACCCAGATCGTCATCCCCGTGGCCGAGCGCCTCGGGCAGAACGTCATCGCCTTCGACCATCTCAACAAGGCGTTCGGCGACAAGCTGCTGATCGACGATCTCTCCTTCAAGCTGCCGCCGGGCGGCATCGTCGGCGTCATCGGCCCGAACGGCGCGGGCAAGACCACTTTGTTCCGCATGATCACGGGCCAGGAGACGCCGGACGGCGGCACCATCTCCATCGGCGAGAGCGTGAAGCTCGGCTATGTGGACCAGAGCCGCGACGCGCTCGACGACAAGAAGACCGTGTGGGAGGAAATCTCCGACGGCAACGAGGTGATCTACGTCGGCAAGAAGGAGATCCCCTCGCGCGCCTATTGCGCGGCCTTCAACTTCAAGGGCGGCGACCAGCAGAAGAAGGTCGGCATGCTCTCCGGCGGTGAGCGCAACCGCGTGCATCTGGCGAAGGTGCTGCAGCGGGGCGGCAACGTGCTGCTCCTCGACGAGCCCACCAACGACCTCGACGTGGACACGCTGCGGGCGCTGGAAGAGGCGCTGGAGGACTATGCCGGCTGCGCCGTCATCATCTCCCATGACCGCTTCTTCCTGGACCGCATCGCCACCCACATGCTCGCCTTCGAGGGCGACAGCCACGTGGAATGGTTCGAGGGGAATTTTGCGGACTATGAAGAGGACAAGAAGCGGCGGCTGGGGACGGATTCGGTGATCCCGAAGCGGATCCAGTATAAGAAGTTTTCGCGGTGAGGTAGCGAGGGGAGGGGCGGGAGCCCCTCTCTTTATAGGTGGAGGGGGCAATGGGTGGTGGAAAAAGACGGGCAAAACCTCCAATCCATAGAAGCATAAAAGAATCTCTCGGATATAATCCGGAAAATTCGGATGCTGATGTCTATAAAGATTGGAATGAACGTCTTCGTAGAGTTTGCAAGCCTTGTTGGGAACTAAAATATTGTCCCTATGGCCCTCTTGTTGAGCAGTCCCCCCTCCTGCCAATCGTTAGAAGTGATAAAGAGGCGGCTCTTAAATATTATAGAGATTGTATTGAATCGGGATTGGTTGGCTCTATCGTGTTGGTCACGGATGAGCTTCGCGAAGACTATGAACGATGGATTGACGATGAATACGTCCTCATGTTCCAAGCCTATCACGAATTAATAAGTAAAATATATGGGATAATGTGGATTGTGACAATCCAGAAGAGGTTTTTGAAAAGGCGGGCTGTCATCGCTTCCTCCCATTCATTTATATCGGGTTCCTTTTGATTTGGGTGGGCCTAAGGACTTTAAAGAGGAAGATTTTGAGCCAGAAGTTTGGGGTAAGCTTGTTGAGATTGCCGAAAGGAAGCGGAAAAGTTTAATTCTAGCTCTGGAGACGGGGCAAAAAGATGATCGTACTCCGTTGGGGGCGGCGCAGCGAGCATACTTCCAAAAAATGCTAGATAGCGAATCTCTGGAAGCTTATCCAGAAGAGGTCCCGGCAGATTTTTTAGACGGAAAATGTAACATATTCGGTCATATATGCCCGGTATTTTTTGCTGCTGAGATTACAACCGAAACTGAAAAAGTCCGTAGATTTGGTCGTCGTAGGTTGAGTTTTAATTCGATGATGAGAATCGTTCGGAGAGATGACTATAGGTGCCAACATTGTTTGAAGAAATTGAGAGATGATAAAGTTGAATTTGATCACATTATACCTATTTCAAAGGGCGGCAGTTCGGAGGAGCATAATATTAGATTGACTTGCTTTGATTGTAATAGAGATAAGTCAGATAATTACATTCCATAGCATAGTATGATATGGCGCAACAGAGGGTGGCGTAGATCTGCCTCGCCACCTTCTCCCCCATCCGCAAGCCCCCGCGCCCAAACCGCCCACGCGTCCCGGCCGACCGCAACGGAGCGGTAGCGCAGTGGAAGGAGAGCCGGGGCCCAGCGCAATGGCCCGCCGAAGGCGCTTCTGAAACCTGTCGCCCTCAGGCATTGCCCCGCTGCGCGGGAGTCTTGCGCTGGACCCCGGATCGGCGCTCCGGCTGCGCCGTCGCTTGTCGGGGACGCGGGGGCGCTCAGGGAGCCGGTGCGTTGTCGCCGCGCGCGGCCTTGGCCGCGTCCGCTGCGGCCTTTTGCTTCGGCCTTGGCCTCGGCCATGAACTGCGCGCGGGCCAGCGCCGCGAAGCGGCCGTCCAGGGCCACCAGCTCGTCGAAGGTGCCGGCCTCCACCACGCGGCCGCGCTCGAACACCAGGATGCGGTCGGCATTGCGCACGGTGGCGAGCCGGTGGGCGATGACGAAGGTGGTGCGGTCCTTCATCACCGCGTCCAGCGCCGCCTGCACCTTCTGCTCGGTGGCGGCGTCGAGCGCGCTGGTCGCCTCATCGAGGATCAGGATCGGCGGGTTCTTCAGCAGCGCGCGGGCGATGGACAGGCGCTGGCGCTCGCCGCCGGAGAGCGCGCGCCCGCGCTCGCCCACCACCGCCTTCAGCCCCATGGGGTTGCGCTCCACCAGCTCCAGCGCCTGTGCCCGCGCCAGCGCCTCGCGCAGCTCGGCCTCGGTGGCGTCCGGCTTGCCGACCCTGAGATTGTCCTCGATGGTCCGGTTGAACAGCAGCGGCTCCTGGAACACCACGCCGATGGCGCGCCGGAGCGAGGCCAGAGTCACGTCGCGGATGTCGGTGCCGTCGATGCGCACAGCGCCGGACTGCGGGTCGAACACCCGGTGCAGCAGCGCCAGCGCGGTGGACTTGCCGGCCCCCGTGGTGCCGACCAAGGCGAAGGTCTGGCCGGGGGCGGCATGCAGCGACACGTCCTCCAGCGCCGGCCTCTTGCCGTCATAGGAGAAGGACACGTCGTCGAACACCACGTCGCCGGCCACCGGCGCGTCGGCGCCGAGATCGCGCGCGCCCGGCGTCTCGCGCACCGCGCCGACCGTGTCGAGCACCTCGAAGAATTGCGACAAGCGCGGGCCGGACATCATCAGCCGGTTGAAGAAGCTCACCGTGTGGTCGAGCCGGGCGATCAGCATGTTGGCGAACGCCACATAGGTGACGATGTCGCCGATGCCGGCGAGGCCCTGTGTGTAGAGCCAGGTGCCGATCAGAAGGATGGCGAGGATGGTGAGCGTGGTCGCCGCCTTGGTGGCCATGGAGACCATGGCCCACCAGGAGAGCACCGGGATTTGGATCGCCAGCACCCGGTTCACGGTGTCCTTCATGCCGGACACCTCGGCCTCGATGCGGGTGTAGCTCTGGATCACCGCCACGTTGCCCAGCGCGTCGGAGGTGCGCTCGGCGAGGTCGGAATTGTAGGCCTCCACGTCGCGCTGCATGGCCTCGGTGCGGCGGATCACGAACGCCGTGACGATGCCGAACACCACCATCAGCACGATCAGCACCAGGCCGAGCCGCCAGTTGATGTAGATGCCCACCGGCACCAGCACCAGCAGCGAGGCGATGGCGGCGCAGTCGTCGCGGAAGAAGGAGAGCCACAGGCCCCAGAGCGCGTCGACGCCCTCCAGCATCACCTTGAGCAGGCGGCCGGAATGGGTCTCGCCGTGATAGCTCATGGGCAATTGCAGCACGTGCTCGAAATACTGCGCCAGCACGCCGAGGCGGCGGCGGTGCGAGAGCCGGTCGGCATGGAGCGAGATCAGCACGCCGGCGCCGATATTGAACAGGCCGAAGCCGACCCAGGCGGCGAGCAGCGGCAGGAGGTCGTGGAAGGTCGGCACGCGCCCCGCCGCCTGCGCGCCGGACAGCGCCTCGACGATCCGCCCGAACAGGATCGGCTCGGCGAACTGCGCCATGGCGAGCAGCAGGTTCGAGACCAGGAGCACCGCCCCCACCCTGGCCTGCGGCCCCAGGAGGGAGATGGTACGGGCGTAGATGCGCAGAAGGTTCATGGGGGTCGCGCCAGCGGAACGGATGCAAGACATGAGCGCTGCGGTGGCCGGCGCACAAGCGTGAACGTTGCGGCGGCGCCGTTTTTCCGCCGCGCGTGTTTCGCGCGCGACAGGCGCCGCGCCGGCGGGCCGCTCTTTCCCGCGCTGCGGGCGCCTGCTAGAAGCCCGCCATGGCTTTTGGATGAACAGGCGGCGCATCGCCGCCACGCGGCGAATTATCGGCCCGGCCCCCCGCCGGCGCGCCTGAGCGCGCGCGGGCCGCCGGGCAGACGCGCACCATCCTCATGCCTCCCCTTTCGCCGAGCGGCCCGACCCCATGACCGACAAGACTGCGCCCGAGACGACCGCGACCGACTATTCCAAGACCCTGCTGCTGCCGCAGACCGACTTCCCCATGCGCGGCGGCCTGCCGCAGAAGGAGCCGGAGCTGCTGGAGCGCTGGAAGCGGCTCGACCTCTACACCCGCCTGCGCGAGGAAGGCCGCGGCCGCGACCGCTTCGTGCTGCACGACGGCCCGCCTTACGCCAACGGCAACATCCATATCGGCCACGCGCTCAACAAGATCCTGAAGGACGTGGTGACGCGCTCCCAGCAGATGCTGGGCTTCGACAGCAATTATGTGCCCGGCTGGGACTGCCACGGCCTGCCCATCGAGTGGAAGATCGAGGAGGAGAACTACCGCAAGAAGGGCAAGGCCAAGCCCGACTTCACGGACGCCGCCGCCATGGTCGCCTTCCGCCAGGATGCCGTGCCTATGCCGAGCATTGGCTGGACGTGCAGCGCGCCGAGTTCAAGCGCCTGGGCGTGGAAGGCGACTGGGACCACCCCTATTCCACCATGGCCTACATGGCGGAAGCCCAGATCGCCCGCGAAATCATGAAGTTCGCCGAGAACGGGCTTTTGTATCGCGGCTCGAAGCCGGTGATGTGGTCGGTGGTGGAGAAGACCGCCTTGGCCGAGGCCGAGGTGGAGTATCAGGATTTCACCAGCGATACGGTTTGGGTGAAGTTTCCGGTGGCGAATAACTCCGGTGCTTTTGGTCTACACGGCTCAGCGGATGGCGTTGTCGCCGACAATGACCGATGGGAGTCGATGCGTGGCGCGAGCGTCGTCATCTGGACCACCACGCCCTGGACCATGCCCGGCAACCGCGCCATCTCCTTCTCGCAGAAGATCGCCTATGGCCTGTTCGAGGTGACCGAGGCCCCGGCGGACAATTGGGCCAAGGCTGGCGACAAGCTGATCCTCGCCGACAACCTCGCGGAAGAGGTGTTCAAGCAGGCGCGCGTCACCGGCTTCAGAAAGCTGCGCGACGTGGCGACGGCCGAGCTCGCCGAGCTCCAGTGCTTCCACCCCCTCGCCGCCCTCGATCTCGGCGGCTACGACTTCAAGGTCCCCTTGATCGAGTCCGACCACGTCACCGATGATGCCGGCACCGGCTTCGTCCACACCGCGCCGGGCCACGGCCGGGAGGACTTCGAGGCCTGGGTGAGCCATCGCCAGTGGCTGATGGAGCGCGGCATCAGCCCGGCGATCCCCTACACGGTGGACGAGGACAGCTTCTATACCGCCCAGGCCCCCGGCTTCGAGGGCAGGCGCGTCATCACCGAGAAGGGCGAGAAGGGCGATGCCAACGGCGCCGTCATCGACGCGCTCGTGAAGGCCGGCAACCTGCTCGCCCGCGGGCGGGTGAAGCATCAGTATCCCCACTCCTGGCGCTCCAAGAAGCCGGTGATCTTCCGCAACACGCCCCAATGGTTCATCGCCATGGACCAGGATTTCGCGCTGCCGGCGCCCGCCGGCGCGGCGGCGCCCGGCAGCAACGCCCCGCACACCCTGCGCCAGCTGGCCCTTGCCGGGATCAAGGCGGTGGAGTGGGTGCCGGCGGCGGGCGAGAACCGCATCACCGGCATGATCGAGAGCCGGCCCGACTGGGTGGTCTCGCGCCAGCGCGCCTGGGGCGTGCCCATCGCCGTGTTCATCACCGACAACGGCGACGGCACCGTCGACATCCTGAAGGACCCGGAGGTCAATGCCCGCATCGCCGCCGCCTTCGAGGCGGAGGGGGCGGACGCCTGGTTCCGCGAGGGGGCGCGCGAACGCTTCCTGGGCGACCGCGCCGGCGAAGGCTGGCAGAAGGTCGACGACGTGCTCGACGTGTGGTTCGACAGTGGCTCCACCCACGCCTTCACCCTGGAGGTGCGCCCCGACCTCAAGGCCGAGCGCCCGCCTGAGGGCCGCGACCGGGTGATGTATCTGGAAGGCTCGGACCAGCACCGCGGCTGGTTCCATTCCTCGCTTCTGGAGAGCTGCGGCACGCGCGGCCGCCCGCCTTACGACGTGGTGCTGACCCACGGCTTCGTGCTCGACGAGGACGGGCGCAAGATGTCCAAGTCGCTGGGCAACGTGGTGGCGCCGCAGGAGGTCATCAAGCAGTCCGGCGCCGACATCCTGCGCCTGTGGGTGTGCGCCTCCGACTATTCGGACGACCTCAGGATCGGCCCGGAAATCCTCAAGACCACCGCCGACACCTACCGCAAGCTGCGCAACACCATCCGCTGGCTGCTCGGCTCGCTGCACCATTACCGTCCGTCCGAGCGGGTGGCGTTCGCCGACATGCCGTCGCTGGAGCGCTTCATCCTGCACCGGCTGGCGGAACTGGACGGCGAGGTGCGCGCCGCCTATGCGGCCTTCGACTACAAGAAGGTGCATGCGCTGCTCACCCAGTTCATGAACATCGAGCTCAGCGCCTTCTATTTCGACATCCGCAAGGACGCGCTCTATTGCGATCCGCTCTCCTCGGTGACGCGGCGCGCCTGCCTCACGGTGCTGGACGAGGTGTTCAACCGCGTGGTCGCCTGGCTCGCGCCGATCCTGTGCTTCACCTGCGAGGAGGCCTATCTCGCCCGCACCGGCGATGAGCAGGGCTCGATCCATCTCACGACCTTCCCCGCCACCCCGGCGGACTGGCGCGACGAGGCGCTGGCCGACCAGTGGCGCCGCGTGCGCCTCGTGCGCCGGGTGGTGCTGGGGGCGCTGGAGGTGGAGCGCGCGGGAAAGCGCATCGGCTCCTCGCTGGAGGCGGCGCCGCAGGTCTACGTGGCCGACCCGGCGCTCGCCGCGGCGCTGGAGGGGCTCGACCTCGCGGAGATCTGCATCACCTCCGACGCCACTTTGCTGAAGGACGAGGGTCCTGCGGACGCCTTCCGCCTGCCCGAGGTGCCGGGGGTCGCGGTGGTGAGCGCCCGCGCCGAGGGGCGCAAGTGCGCCCGCTCCTGGAAGATTTCGCCGCAGGTCGGCACCGACCCCGAATTCCCCCGACGTGACGCCGCGCGATGCGGCGGCGCTCCGGGAGTTTCGCGGCGG